>JBBIHL010000130.1:0-5391 GCA_037447075.1 Candidatus Eiseniibacteriota bacterium
AGTCGGCGGGGGCTCCCGCCCCGGCGGCACCCGGCGCCGCGCCCCCGCCCACGGCCGCGCGCATGCGCCGCAGCGCGGGAAAGGCGCCGAGCAGCAGCGCGAGCAGCATGAGCAGGAAGAGCCCGTTGGCCTCCTGCAGCCAGCGCGACTCGGACACGCGCAACCCCTTGCGGGTCGCCAGCAGGTTGCCGAGCACGGCGCCGAGCACCAACCCCGAGAGCTGCAGCATCCAGAACGCGCGCATCATCAGCTCCACCAGCGCCGCGCGCGCCTCCGGCTCCGCGCGGGTGCGCAGCCCGCGCGAGACCAGGTTGCCCGTGATCTGCCCCGAGACGAAGCCGATCACCGAGAGCAGGTGGAAGTACCGCAACCAGAGCATGCCGAGCCCGCCATGAGGAGCGCAGCGCACACCGGACGAGCCGAGCCCGCGGGGCCCCGGGCCCGTGCTTCGGGAGGCGTGCGGCGAGGGGGCCGCACGGCGCCGCGCCCAGGCGGCGCAGTCTAACCAAACGCGGAGCAGGGCGGAAACATTCTCTTGGGGGTGGGGCCGCCCGCCCCGTCACGGCCGGCATGCCCGGGGGGCACGGGCCGCGCGCAACGCCGGGATGGTTGCGGTAGATTGAACGCGTGGACCGCGCGCAAGTGGAACTTTCGGCCCTGGGCTTCCAGGCCCTGCTCACGCTGCTCCTGGCGCTGGTCTACTACGGCCTGGGGCGCCAGCAGCACCGGCCCTACTACTTCATCTGGGCGGGGGCCTGGGCCACCTACGCTCTGCGTCTGGGCTTCATCTCGTGCTACGTGGTGACCCGCCACCTGGGGTGGCTGTTCGCCCATCAGGCCGCGACCGGGGTCACCGCGCTGCTGCTGCTGTGGGCGGCGCTCCAGTTCTCGCGCGGCCTGCGCTGGCGCCGGCGCTACCTGTGGCTGGGGGCGCTGGCCACGGCCTGGGCCTACGTGGCGCTGTTCGTGATCCGCGACATGATGGTGGCCGGCACCTCGGCGGTGGTGATGCTCTCCGGGGTGACGCTGTGGACCGGGGTGGTGTTCCTGCGACACGGGCAGCGCACGCCGTCGGTGGGCGCCACCGTGCTGGCGTGGACCTTCCTGCTATGGGGGCTGCACCACCTGGACTACCCGCTGCTGCGCCCGCTGGGCAGCGGGGTGCTCTACGGCGTGTTCGCCGACGTCCTGTTCATCGTGGCCACCGCCACCGGCACGCTGTTCCTGGTGCTGAGCGAGGGGCGGCGCGCGCTGGAGGCCCGCACCGCGCAGCTCGAGGAGCTCACCCGCCAGCTGCTGCGCGCCCAGGAGGACGAGCGCCGACGGATCGCGCGCGAGCTGCACGACGAGGCCGGACAGGTGCTGACCGCCGTCAAGATCCAGCTCGACTTGGAGGGCCGCCCCGAGGCCGGCGAGATGGTGGGCCGGGCCCTGCAGCAGGTGCGCAACTTGAGCAACCTGCTGCGCCCCGCGGTGCTCGACGACCTGGGCCTGCTCCCCGCGCTGCGCGGGCTGGTGGAGGACTTCGGCCGGCGCACCCGAATCGAGGCGCGCCTGGAGGTGGACGAGCCGCTGCGCCCCTTCCCGCCCGAGCACCAGGTGGTGCTCTATCGCGTGGTCCAGGAGGCGCTCACCAACGTGGCGCGCCACTCCGGGGCGCGCCACGCGCGCGTGCAGCTGGCCGCGGAGAACGGCCAGGTGCAGCTGGTGGTCGAGGACGACGGCCGCGGCTACCAGGGGGAGCTGCGTCCCAACCTGGGACTGCTGGGCATGCGCGAGCGCCTGACGGAGCTGGGGGGCTCGCTGCGCCTTCGCGGGCTTCCGGGCGGCGGCTTCCGCCTCGAGGCCGTGCTGCCGGGCGGGGAGGCGGCGTGAAGGACCTGGCCGGCACGCGGGTGCTGCTGGTGGACGACCATACGCTGGTGCGCGCGGGGGTGCGCCGCATCCTGGAGTCGCAGGCCGGGCTGGTGGTGGACGACGTGGCCGACGGGGAATCCGCTCTGGAGCGGCTGCGCGGGCGCGGCGCCGACGTGCTGGTGCTGGACCTCACGCTGCCCGGCATGGACGGCTTCGAGGTGCTGCGACAGGCCAAGGCGCTCGCTCCGCAGCTCAAGGTGGTGGTGCTCACCATGCACGCCAACTCCGAGTACATCGCGCGCGCGGTGCAGAAGGGCGCCGACGGCTACCTGCTCAAGGACTCGGCGGTGCAGGACCTGGTGGCGGCCATCGAGGCGGTGACGGCGGGCCGCGCCTACTACAGCCAGCCGGTGCAGCGCGCGCTGTCGGAGATGGTGCGCACCGGGGCGGGACCCCCGCGACCGCTGGACCAGCTCACCGGGCGCGAGCGCGAGGTGCTGCGCGGCGTGGCCCAGGGGCTCTCCACCAAGGAGATCGCCGCGCGCCTGGACATCAGCGCGCGCACGGTGGAGACCCACCGCGCGAACCTGATGCGCAAGCTGGGGCTGCGCTCGGTGGCCCGCCTCACCCAGTTCGCCATCCGCGAGGGGCTGCTGGAGGCGAAGTAGTGAAGTGCGGGGGCACCAACGTTCGCGAGGCGCGCGCGCTCCTAGCCGGGTCCGGCCCCGAACCCCTGGCGTAGTGCCCTCAGCGTCCGCTCCAGCTCGTCGGGGCGGCTCCGCCACGCGGCCGGACCGTGCCGGATCATGAGCGCTCGCGCGCGCCCGCCGTCGCGCTCGTCCTCGATTGTTCCGATCAGCGACTGCATCGCCGCCTCCTCTTCGCCGTCGAGCATCACGGCCAGGTCCCGACCGAGCAGGAAAGCCGGTGCCTGCTCGTATCGGACACCGGCCGCCAGGACCTCGTCGGAGAAGATCCTCGGATCGTCATCGAGGACGTAGTGGTTGAGGATGAACGTGAAATCCTGCAGATCCCGTTCGCGTTCGTACGGACGCTCTTGATAGGCAACGCACTTGAGCAATGCAATCGTCGCCACCGTCGCTGCGGGGAACGCCAGGGCTGGCGAGACCTGGAGGGCAACCGGGTGCTCGAAGACGTGCCGGAAGCCGCGCAGGCTCATGGAACGACCGCCCGGCCACGTGATCTGACCGGCGGCCAGGTGGTCCTGCCCGGCGGGGATGATGTCCACCTTGACGCCGTCGGGTGTGGACCACTCGTGCTCGAGCTGGGGATGGCGCCGCCATCCCGGCAGGTTGGCGAGGTGGGCGGCCGGTTCGTCGAGCCGGGCTGCGATGGCGAGGTCGAGGTCGTTCGTGACGCGGGGGAAATCGGGCATCTGGCAGGCAAGCGCCGTCGCTCCGATGAGCACGACCGGCTTGTCACGCCATAGCTGCTGCATGGCGACGAGCGCCCGAATCTGGTTGTCGGAGAGCAGGGTCATCCGCCGAGGTGGAGCCTTCGGATCTCGGCGGCGGCCTCGTGCGCGCGTTCATCCAGCGAGGCGAGAAGCTCGGAGTAGACGAGCACCGGGTGCACCGTGTGGGGAACCGCCCCCTGGAAGGCAAGGGGTCCGGGAACCCCCAGGATCAACAGCTGGCCTTCCCGCGCCGGGACCAGGCGGAGGGCTCTCGTCAGGCCCGCGGTGAGATGCTCCAGGTGGAGCACGAGCTGTCGGGCGCGGTAGTGCCCCGTCAGGCGGTACGCCGCGGTCGCCCCGCCCCAGGCCCATCGGACGACGCGGTCGGGCTCGGCGGCGAACGGTCCCTCCCGAGGGCCGCGGTCCTCTCCTGTCGGCCGTTCGAGTTCCGACCTGAGCCGGCGTTCGAGATCGGCGGGCTCGGCCTCTTGGGTTCGGAATGCGCCCAGGAAGAGCCTTGGCCTCAGGACGTCCGCGTAGCCGGTGAGCCAGCGATCGAGGAGCTGGTCCGGGCCGAGAAGTCGAGTGGCCGCCTGGCTGCGCAGCAGGATTCCATCCTCCTCCAGGCGGCGAAGCGTGATCGCGACCACGCTCTTTCCAACCCCGGCCTGCTCGGCGATGGTTCTCACGGGCTCCCCTACCAGGTCCCGGCGGGCGAGCAGCGCGAACGCCACACGGTATCCTTGCGACCCGATGCGCTGCCTTGCGGGATGGATCCGCTCAGGCCGCTTGCCTTCCACTACGGCCACGTGGCGCTTCCCCACCACGACGTGACAGTTGCCGGCCGCATCCATGTAGTTGACCCCTCGCTTCTGAAGGTATGCGGCCATCGGCGAGGTGACGTGCGGCGTGAACAGGATCCACCGCGCCACCGGGCGCTTCGCGACCCGCGCGAGGACGGAATCCAGGAGCGCGTAGTTCAGCCGCGGCGTGCTCTGGTGCTCGACGAAGAAGCGGTGGGTTCGCCGGCCGACTTGCAACTCGACGCGCGCCTCCCAGCTGGTTTGTCCCCCGACCCGGCCGTCCCGCGCGAGGCGCACGCCGTCCACGAAGGGCAGGGCTTCCAGTCGTGCCAGGTAGGCGTCGAGACTCGGTGGTCGGAACCGCATGTCCAGCATATTAGTCTGTCCGGAGTGGGCGGACAAGCCGCAAAACAGGACAAGCTGGGACTGTCATGTCAGCTAATACTTCTTACGGCAACAGGTTGCCTGGGAAGTCCGCCGACAAACGCAGCCCAGTCTGTTTCGCCGCGGTGGGCCAGCTTGGCGCCAACTCGTCCCTCCGTAGTTCTACCGGCCAGCCCTCCGCAATCTTGCGAATGGCGCGGAGCCGGCGCCCTTCTCTAGTCTGCGTCGGTCCTGGCCGATCCAGTGGACCGTGGCTTCACGCCGCCACCTTCCCCCACCGTAGACTCGAAGGGAGACCACAAGGATGTTCCTTCCCATTCTCCGCCTTGGCCGCGGCCGCGCGCCCGCGCTGGCCGCACTGTTCGTCCTGGCGTTGCCGGCCGCTCCGCCGCTGCGCGCGCAGGAGTCGGACGCGCCGGCCGACAGCACCCAGCCGGTCACCTTCCTCAAGGAGACGGTGGTGACCGGGGCGCGCTATCCGCGCGCCTACTACGAGTCGCCCCAGGCGCTCTCCTTCGTCTCGCGCCTCCAGCTGCGCGAGCAGGCGCCCACCGTCACGGCCGACGTGCTGCAGGGCCTGCCCGGCGTGGACAACAGCAAGGACAGCCCCTGGGAGCAGCGCCCGGTGCTGCGGGGGCTTTCGGGTCAGCGGGTGCTGGTCCTGATGGACGGCAGCCCGGTGAACAGCGCGCGCGGTAACGGGCCGCACCCCTCGCTGGTGGGCCCCGACCAGGTGGAGCGCATCGAGGTGGTGCGCGGGCCCTCGTCGGTGGCCTACGGCTCGGACGCGCTGGGCGGCGCCATCAACATCATCACCCGCCAGCCCTTCTTCCAGGGGCCCGGCCGCGAGCTCAAGGGCTCGGCCACGGTGGGCGGCAGCACGGTGGACCGGCAGCGCAGCGGCTACCTGGAGCTGATGCCGCGCCTGGG
>JBBIHL010000130.1:5491-8049 GCA_037447075.1 Candidatus Eiseniibacteriota bacterium
AGCGCCAAGCTCTACTGGCAGCGCGAGCACCGCAACTTCTACTCGGACCAGACGGTGGACGCCTCGATGTACAACGCCTTCGGCATCCCGCCGCGGGCGGGCTCGGCCTATGCGCAGACGGCGCAGGACCGCTACTTCGACCTGGACACCTACGGTTTCCAGACCCAGCTCAACAGCGTGAAGACCCGCCGCTACCGGCTGACCGCCGGCGCGGACCTGGCGCGCGATCTCACGGACGGCGACAACGTGCGCTTCCGCACCTACTACGACGCGTCCGGGAGCCCGGTGGGCACCACCGCCACGCGGGTCACCGCCTCCGTGCCGGACGGGCGCTTCGACAGCTACGCCGGCTTCGCCCAGGGCGAGCTCTACCTGCACCCGCGCTGGACGCTGAGCGCCGGCGGCCGCTACACCCACTACCGCTACCGCACCGACGCCGGCATCAACGTCCAGGGCTTCCCCTTCCTGGCGCAGAAGGTGGACCGGGACGCGCCGAGCGGCTCGGCGGGGTTGGTGTTCGCGCCGCGGCCCGACCTGCACCTTTCCGCCAACGTGGCCAGCGGCTACCGCATGCCCAACGCGCAGGACCTGTTCTTCAGCGGGCCGGCCTCGGTGGGGTTCGTGCTGGGCAACGAGAGCCTCGAGCCCGAGCGGAGCCGGTCTTACGACCTCGGCCTGCGCTGGGGGCCCGGGGACCTCGCCTTCTCGGGGAATCTCTTCTACTCCACCTACGACGACCTGATCGACGCCGTCCAGGTTCCCCCGCCGCCGCAGGCGCAGGGGCAGCCCACCTACCAGTACGTGAACATCGCGCAGGCCCGCATCTGGGGGGCCGAGAGCGAGGCCGAGTGGCGCTTCCTGCCGCGGTGGACCGCGCGCACCATGGCCGCCACCGCGATCGGCGACATCACCAACCGCGAGGCCATCCAGCAGCTCTACGGCGTGAGCGCGGAGCGGGCGCCGCTGCCCAACGTGCCGCCCTTCAAGGGCAGCACGTCGCTGCGCTGGAAGGACGCGCGCGGCCGCCTCTGGGTGGAGGGCACGGCCCGCTACTCGTGGCGCACCAACCGGCTCCCCCTGCCCACGCCGGGAGTCTCGGTCATCACCGACTTCAAGAAGGAGTGGCTGGTGGGCGACCTCATGGCCGGGGTGAGCGTGCCGAGCGGTCAGCGGCTGCTCGTGGGCGTGCGCAACCTGGCCAACACCGCCTACCGCCAGCCCCTGGCCTCGGTGGTGGACCCGGGGCGCTCGTTCGTGGCCAGCCTGTCCGCGGACTTCTAGAGGGGGCCGCGACGGCGCTCGCCCGCGCCCCCGAAACGAATCCCGACGCCGGGGTCGGTAGGTAAGCCCCCCGGCGCCGGGTCATGAGGCCCGCAGTCGGCGCAGGCCTCAGAAGTCCGTGGAGAGGCTCCCGACGAAGGAGATGCCCGGGTCGTCCACCGAGGCCAGCGCCTGCCGGTAGGGCGTGTCGGTGAAGTTGCGCACGCCCAGCACCAGCCGCTGGCCGGTGGGGAAGCGCGCGCCGGCCATGACGTCGCCCGCGATCCACTCCTTCTTGAAGGCGCCGATCTGCGGCACCCCGGGCGTGGGCAGCGGGAGCCGGTTGGTGCGCCACGAGAAGCGCGCGCCGGGCTCGATCCAGAAGCGGTCGCGGGCGTCGCGCCAGCGCAGCGACGCCGAGCCGCGGAACGGGGGCACGTTGGGCAGCGGCGCCCGGTCCGCGCTCACGCCGTAGAGCTGCTGGATGGCCTCCCGGCTGGTGATGTCGCCGATGGCGGTGGCCGCCTGGCCGCGCAGCGTCCACTGCGACAGGAAGCGCCACTCGCCCTCGCCCTCGGCGCCCCAGATGCGGGCCTGCGCGATGTTCACGTACTGGTAGGTGGGCTGTCCGCCCGAGGCGGGCACGGGCGGCACCGAGATGGCGTCGATCAGGTCGTCGTAGGTCGAGAAGAACAGGTTCCCGGAGAAGGCGAAGGCGCCCGGTCCCCAGCGCAGGCCCAGGTCGTAGGAGACGCTCTTCTCGGGCTTGAGGTCCTGGTTGCCGATCACGAAGCCCACCGAGGCGGGCCCGCTGAAGAACAGGTCCTGCGCGTTGGGCTGCCGGTAGCCGTTGGCCACGTTGCCCGAGAGGTGCAGGTCGGGCAGCGGCGCGTAGACCAGCCCCAGCGAGCCGGCCAGCGCGTCGTCGTCCACGCTCATGGCCGGGAAGTAGGTGGGCTGCGCCGGCGGCGGTCCGGCGGGCGGCGCCGCCAGGCCGTAGTCGGTGCGGTAGCGGTAGTGCGTGTAGCGCCCCCCGGCGCTGGCCGTCCACTGCGGGTGCAGGAACCACTCCGCCTGGGCGTAGCCGCCGTAGTTGTCGAAGCGGCCGTCGGGCAGCGACTTGGTCACGCGCTCCTGGGTGGTGCCCACCGGCGCGCCGCTCGCGTCACGGTAGGTGCGGAAGCGCACGTTGTCGCCCCCGGTGACGTCGCGCGCCAGGTCCACGCCGGCGGTGTAGCGGTAGCGCGAGGTGCGCGCCGACGCGAGCTGGGTCTGGAAACCGTAGGTGTCCAGGTCGA
>JBBIHL010000131.1:0-8019 GCA_037447075.1 Candidatus Eiseniibacteriota bacterium
CCGGTCCAGCCTTGACCGTCGGCGGGGAGCTCGACAAGCTCGCGGCCAATGTCGCCGTCGGCCGCAACATCGCGGGCGTGCACTGGCGCTGTGACGCCAACGAGTCGCTTAAGCTCGGCGAGGCGGTCGCCATCCGCGGGCCCGAGGACGTGGCGGCCCAGGTGCGCGACCTGCGGCGCGCCCGGCGCGAGCACTTCCTGGTCCTCCTCCTCAACGCGCGCAACGAGATGGTGCGGCGCGAGGTGGTCTCGATCGGCAGCCTCAACGCGAGCATCGTGCACCCGCGCGAGGTGTTCACCCCGGCGGTCACCCACGCGGCCGCGAGCCTCATCCTGGTGCACAACCACCCTTCGGGCGACCCCGAGCCCAGCGACGAGGACTTGAGCATCACCCGCCGGCTGGTTCAGGCCGGCGAGCTGATGGGCATCCAGGTGCTGGACCACGTAGTGGTCGCCACGCGCGGGGTGGTGAGCTTCAAGGCGCGCAAGCTCATGTGAGGCGCCCGGCGCGGCCCGGGTTGCGCTATGGTGTGCGGCGGCGCCGTTCGCCAGGGGAGGGGGCCATTCCCGGCAGCTACTCCGTGCTCGAGCACACCGCCGACCTGGGGCTGGAGGTCCGCGCCGACAGTCCCGAGGAGCTGTTCGCCACCGCCGGCCGGGCCCTCACCGAGCAGATGGCGCTGCCCGTGGAGACCCCCGAGCGCGCCAGCGAGCGGCTGGAGCTGGAGGGCGAAAGCTGGGAGGACCTCTTCGTCCACTGGCTCAACACGCTCCTGCTGCGCTCCGAGCTGGCCCAGGCCTGGTGGACGGAGTTCCGCTTCGAGCGCCTCGGGGCCAGAGGCCTGGCGGCCACCATCGCCGGACCCCGCCGCGGCCCGGCGCACGAGCGGATGCGCGAGGTGAAGGCCGTCTCCCACCACCACCTCGCGCTCGATCTCACGCCCGGCCGCTGCTACGCGCGCCTGGTGCTGGACCTCTAGCCTTGATTGATCAGAATCCCGCGGCTCCGGGAGGTCGGCGACCGCGAAGAGTGCGGCCGGCGGCCCTCTTGACCAGGAAAACCAAGGACCACGTTCCGTGAACCAAGGAATGGAACATCAATCTCTCTCTGGGCCGCGCCAGTCGCGGGCAATCCAGCGCTCACGCCTGCGCCGAATGATCAGTCAAGGCTAGCCAGCGCCGATCGTCCCCATGCCTCTCTCGCTGGTTCGCTACGAGGCCCATCGCCTCCCGGCGCTGCGCGCGCTGCTCGACGACCCCGGGCTGGCCGCGGAGTTCGAGGAGCTGCGGCTGCCGGGCGTCCTGGAGGACTGGCTGCGCGACAGCTTCCGCGACCGCGAGGCCACCCGGCTGGCCTTCGTGGCCGGGGAGGCCGCGGGCTTCTGCGTGCCGTACGTCCTGCCGGCTGCCACGCGTCCCTGGGGCTGGCTGAGCATCGGCGTGGCCGAGCGGTTCCGCCGCCGCGGCCTGGGCACGGCGCTGGTGCGGGAGGCCGTGGCCGCGCTCACCGCCCCGTCGCGCGCGCCGGGCCTGGACGAGGTCTGCACCAGCTTCTGGAGCCCGAATCCGGCTTCCGCCTCCTTCGCCGCCCGCCACGGGTTCCGGCGCGTCCGCTATTCCTGGCGGATGGAGCGCGCCCGCGGTCCGATCGAGCCGCCGCTCTGGCCCGCGGGGATCGAGGTGCGCGCCTTCGACGGGAGCGACGCCGCCTTGCGCGACTGGAACGACGTCTACAACGCCTCCTTCGGCGAGCATTACCACTACGTGGCGAGCACGGTGGAGCATTGCCGCGAGCTGGTCGCCGACACCGACTTCCACGCCGATGGCCTGCTGCTCGCCTACCGGGACGGGCGCTGCGTGGGCTTTTCCCGCAACTGGGTGAATCCCGCGCGGGGCGAGGTGGCCACGCTGGGGGTAGACCCGCAGGCGCGCGGGATCGGGCTGGGTCGCGCCCTGCTGCGCGCCAGCGTGGCGTGGCTCGAGCGCATGGACGCCCCGCGCGTCACCCTGGGCGTGGATGGCGAGAACGAGACCGCGATCCGCCTTTACCGCACCGAGGGCTTCGCGGTGGCGCGCACGCGCGAGACCTGGGGCCGGGCAGTGCCGGCGCCCGCTCCGTGAGCCGCCCGGCGGACGCGGTGATCCACGTGCGGCGCGAGGAGCCGCGTGACCGGGGCGCGGTACGCCGCGTGAACCTGCTGGCCTTCGGGCAGGCCACGGAGGCGGACCTGGTGGACGCCGTGCGCGGAAGGCCGGGCGTGCTGTCGCTGGTGGCGGCCGACGGCGAGGAGGTGGCTGGCCACATCCTCTTCGCCCCGGTCCGGATCGAGGGCGTCGGACGCGAGCGTGTCGCGGTCGGCCTGGGGCCCATGGCCGTGGTGCCGGACCGCCAGCGCCAGGGGATCGGCTCGCAGCTCGTGCGCGCGGGGCTGGCCGAGTGCGGGGCGCGGGGGGATGCCGTGGTGGTCGTGGTCGGCCATCCCCGCTACTACCCGAGGTTCGGCTTCGTTGCGGCCGGGTCCCGCGGGCTGCGCTGCCCGTGGCCGGTGCCGGATGACGTCTTCATGGCGCTTGAGCTGCGGCCCGGGGCGCTCGAGGGCATCTCCGGGGTCGTGAGGTACCTGCCGGAGTTCGAAGGCGTGTAGGGGCGCGGTCGGGCGGGCGCGGACGTACTTCACGCCCCGCCGAACCGCCTCGCCTCGTAGGCCCGGTACTGCAGCGCCTCGGCGAGGTGCCCCGCCTGCACCGCCTCGCAGCTTTCCAGATCCGCGATGGACCGCGCCACCCGCTGGGCGCGCAGCGCCGCCCGCGCCGAGAGCGCGAAGCGCTCGGCCGCGTCCTGGAGCAGCGCGCGGGCCGGTGAGTCCAGCGGGCACGCCCGCCGCAGGTCGCGTGGGGCGAGGTGGCCGTTGAGGCCGAGGCCGCGGCGCGCCTGGGCGGCCCGCGCCCCGCGCACCCGCTCGGCCACCGTGGCGCTCGATTCCCCGGGCTCCTCGCGGGCCAGCTCGCGCGGGGAGAGCGAGCCCACCTCCACCTGGAGGTCCATGCGGTCCATCAGCGGCCCCGACACGCGCGCCGCATAGTGGGCGAGCTGGGTACCGGTGCACGAGCATCCACGCTTGGGGTGCCCGTGCCAGCCGCAGGGGCAGGGGTTCATCGCGGCCACCAGCAGCACGCGCGCGGGGAAGCGCGCCACCCCGTGGGCCCGAGCCAGCCAGATGACGCCGGTCTCGAGCGGCTGTCGGAGCGCGTCCAGCACGGCGCGCGGGAACTCGGGCAGCTCGTCCAGGAACAGGACGCCGTGGGCGGCGATCGAGATCTCGCCCGGCCGCGGCGGCCGGCCGCCGCCCAGCAGGCCGGCCGCGCTGCTGGTGTGATGGGGCGCGCGGAACGGACGGCGGGTCACGAGCCCGTGACCGGGTGGCAGCAGCCCGGCCACCGAGTGCAGGCGGGTCACCTCGAACGCCTCCTGGTCCGTGAGCGGTGGGAGGATGCCGGGGAGGCGCTGGGCCAGCATGGACTTCCCCGCCCCGGGCGGCCCGACGAGCAGCAGGTGGTGTCCGCCGGCCGCAGCGATCTCCAACGCGCGGCGCGCCACGCCCTGGCCGCGCACCTCGGCCAGGTCGGGTGCGCCGTTGTCGCCGCGATCGCCGTGGGGAGAAGGAGGCCGTGCGGGCGGTACGGTTGGTCCGTGCCGCAGGTGCTCGACCGCGTGTTGTAGTGAGGGGACCGCATGCACCGCCAGCCCGCCGACCAGCGCCGCCTGCGGCGCGCACTCCGCCGCGCACAACAGCTCGCGGGCGCCCGCGCGCTGGGCCGCCTCCGCCAATGCCAGGGCACCCCGCACGGGGCGCAGGGCCCCATCCAGCGCCAGCTCGCCCAGCACCGCGATGCGTGCCAGCGGCTCGAGTGGGAGCTGCTCGGTGGCGGCCAGGATGCCAAGCGCCAGGGCCAGGTCGAGCGAGGCGCCCTCCTTGCGCCGCTCGGCCGGCGCCAGGTTCACCGTGATGCGCCGCTGGGGCGAGCCGAAGCCGCTGTTGCGCAGCGCCGGCACCACGCGCTCGCGCGCCTCACGCACGCTGGCGTCGGGCAGGCCTACCAGGACGAAGGCCGGCAGGCCCGTGCCCACGTCCACCTCGCACTCGACGGGGAACGCCTCCAGGCCCCAGAGGGCGGCGGTGCGGATGCGCGCGAGCATGGTGCTCCGCGCGGGGGCGAAGGAGGGGCCGGTCGCAGGGCTGGCGACGGCCATGACCGCGGGCTGCGATCGCCACGCGGGGCCACCGCGGCGCCAAGCTAGCCGCACACGCCGCGCGGGTCAAGCCGGGTCAATCGCCGGGTCAGTCGCTTTCGTGCTGGAGAGGCCTGCGCCGCGGAGACGAGGGATCGCCCTCCGCCCGCAGTCGCCGGATGCTCTTCCGCACCACTTCCCGATCGGGCGCCTCCGGCTCGCACAGGAGCGCCAGCTCCAGGCACCGCGCGGCGTCCTCGGCTCGACCGAGCCGCTCGAGGGCGTCGGCCGCTCCGCGGTAGGCCTCGCCCCACCAAGGGGCCTCGTAGATGGCCCACTCGAATTGCTGAAGCGCATCGGCGGCGGACTGGGGATCGAATCGCTGCCGGAGCGTCTCATTGCCGCTGCCCACCAGGAAGCTGGCCGAGTCCGCGGGTGCAAGCGGCGGGGAGGCGGCCAGCGCCCGGCGGATGATGCGCTCCACCAGGGCGAAGTCCTCGGCGGCAGGGATGCGCGGTCCGAGGAGGTGGAATCGCTCCAGATCGGCCTCGGCCCCCGGCGGTGCGGGCGGCAAAGAAGGCCTGAACCTGACCGGGATCGCCACCCAGACCGCGACCGGCTTGCCATCAGCGAGAGCGGGCCTGAACACCCACTGCCGCACGCAGGCGACGGCTGCCTCGTCGAGCCCGGGGAGTGACCTGGTGACGCGCGTGTCCCTCACGCGCCCGGCCGTGTCCACCAGCGCGTGGATCAGTACGACCCCGCTCGCGCGACCTCCGGAAGGGAGTGCGCACTCGGCCTTGCGGACGACCTCCGGGAGCTTCTCGAAGTAGCGGAACTCGCCGAACGCCGGCGGCCTCACCGAATCGGGCTGCCTGCCGGCCGCCGGGGTGCCGAGCGCGAGGGTTGCGGCGCAGGCAAGCCGGATGGCCCATTCAGCGGGAAGCCTCATGGGCCGGACCCTGCCACCTCGTAGGGTCTCAGACAAGCTCGATCAGGCGCAGTGCCGGCCCGAAGCGCCGGGCCGCTAGAACCCGCTGGCCACCCGTGTTCCCTGCTGCAGCGGACGGCCCAGCAGCTCGGCGCTCAAGGCCAGCATCCGCTCCGTCGGCGGGATGGCGCCGTGTCCGATCGCCTTGATGGTGTGCTTCGCGTCGAGCACGAAGAAGCCGGGCGCGTGCCGGGCGGTGTGAGGATCCACCGAGTTGTAGAGCTCGGCGATGGCGCGGCGCGGATCGCTCAGCAGCGGGCTCGCCAGCCGCAGCCGCCGCTGCAGCGAGGCCACCTGGCCGGGCCCCACGTCGAGCACGAAGGCGGGGACCACGCCCAGGTCCAGGAACGCGTCGCGCGCCTGCTCCATGGCGAGCAGCTCGCGGTCGTCCGCGCCGAACACCAGCAGCACCGACCCCCGGGCCAGCAGCTCGGAGGCCCGGTGCCAGCGGCCGTCGGGACCCAGGTAGGAGAACTCGGGCGCGGCATCGCCCACCACCAGGCGCGTGGCGGGGGGCTCGACCGTGATGATCCAGTCGTGGCGCGCGGGCTGCGGCGCGCCGTCGTAGGCGGGGAAGCTCGTCTCGCGCTCTTCCGCGTGCGCCGTGACCGCAGCGAGCAGGGCCAGACCGGCCATCAGGTTGCGCGTCCGCATGGGGGGCCTCCAAACGAATGGGGGCCGCCCTGCCCGGCGCGCGCGGGTTTGGCGCGCGTTCCTTGACCGGAGAGAAATGCAAGCCAAAGGCCAGGCGCGCTCGCGGCGCGATCGCCCTGCAAACGCGTCGCGCGGAGGCGGGCGAGCGCCTCCGCGCGGAGAGCGGGACGTGCAAAATGCGTCAGGGCCCAGGCAGCGCGCTCGCGACCATCGCGATCAGCTCGCGGGTGGAGCTGGTGGGCCCCAGCACCATGAAGCGCACCACGCCCTTGGGGTCGAGCAGGAACACGCCGGGCTGCGTGGTCCGCGTGGCGCGGTCGAAGAGCCCGTAGAGCGACGAGACGTCGCCGGTGACGTCGGCCAGCATCAGGAAGGGGATGGTGTCGCGCTGCGCGAGGCTTTTCAGCGTGTGCTGCTTCTCCCCGCAGACCCCCACCAGCATGATGTCGCTGGCGGTGAGCGCGGGCACGTAGGGCTTCAGCGCGGCCAGCTGCTCCTTGTACGGCTCGAAGACCAGGAGCACCCGGTTTCCGCGCAGCGACGACAGCTTGACCGGCCGTCCTTCCGAGCCGTCCAGCTCGAAGTCCGGGGCCGGCTCCATGAGGTAGACCACGCCGCGCGGCTGCAGCTGGGAACGCGCCGGCGGCGGGGGCGGCACCGCCGGGCGCGGGGGAGGCGGGGGCTTGGGGGCCCTGGGCTCATCCTGGGCGCCCGCGTTGCCGGAGCGGGCGGCGAGCAATGCGGCCAGGAGCACGGGAGTCCAACGGGACGCGTTCATCTCGTCACCTCCATCTCTTACGTCACGCGAACGCTCTCCACGGCTTCGCGCACTGCCCGCAGGTTCGCGGGCGGCGTCTCCGGGGGTATGGAGCAGCCCGGGGCCACCAGCCAGCGGCGGCCGCCGGTCTGCTCCCAGCCGCGGTGGAACTCCTCGACCGCGGCGTTGGGGTCAGGGGACTGCAGCGCGCTTTCCTGCGAGATGCCGCCGACCACGGCTCCCTTCACCAGGTCCAGGCCCTGGCCGAGCGTGGGGTTGGTAGGGTCGGTGGCGGCCCACGAGAAGCCGCTCGCCGGCGCGTCGGCCAGGGTGGCGAGCAGGTTGCGCGACTTGCACACGTGCAGCAGGTTGAAGCGCGCCCCGCGCGCGGCCTCCATCACGCGCCGGTCGAGGGAGCGGGCGAGCCGCGTGTAGTGCTCCGCGCTCAGCAGGTCGCGCGAGGCGAAATGGGTGGTGGCGAAGTAGATGCCGTCGGCTCCGGCCTGGAGTAGGGCGCGCACGTAGGCTTCGAGCGTGGCGGTGATGGCCTCCAGGGCGCGCCGCAGCGGCGCGGCGTCCGATGCCAGGAGGTGGTCGCGGACCACGCTCGGCTCCTCCACCATCTCGCCCGCCACGCCCAGCGGCAGGAACACGGTCTGCACGAACGGAACGTCCGCGGGCAGCGCGCGCTTGAGCCCCCGCACCGCCTCGAGCTGCTCGCCATAGGCGCCGCGGTCGGGCGGCAGAGGGCGGACACGCTCCCAGTCGGTGGGGGAGTGGATCGGCCACTCCACGAGCTTGGGCTTCTCGGTCCGCGACCCGGAGTAGCGGTAGCGCACGCCCCAGTCCTCGACGAAGCAGGACTTGCGCGGGTTGAGCTTGACGTAGTCCCAGCCGTATTCGCGCTGGAAGTCGCGGGTGGCCTCGACCAGGTCGGAGGGAGTGGACTCCCGGTCGTAGAGGTGGCCCCAGAAGGAGACCGGCGGGCGGTCCAGGGACCGTCCCTCGAGTGCGGCCCAGACGCGCTCACGCGGGCTCATGCGCGCTCCCGGTGAAGGGTGGGTCGCCGACCCGAGCCGCAGAGGACGGGCGTGCATGCGAAGCGAAGCTCGCAGGCGCGGCGCCGGTCATCGCCGGCCGGCTGACTTCGACCCTTCGCCAACCACTCTACTGCTGGGGCCGGACGCCGGCAAGGCGCGCGGGCGGGGGGGGCGGATTGAGCGAGGCCGCGGCGTCCTAGTACGCGAGTCGGCGGGTGAGAAGCGAGGCCCGCGGCAGGCCGGTCCCGTGACAGCCTGACTCGGCCCTGACAGGCTGGCAGCGAAGGGCCCGGTGTATAGGACCCGGTACCTTGGACACCATAGTTCTGGTATTCCCGGCCCCGATG
>JBBIHL010000132.1:0-3014 GCA_037447075.1 Candidatus Eiseniibacteriota bacterium
GTGGCCATCGAGACCTTTCTCGACGGCTTCCGCGCGGAGGGCAAGGTCCTGGGCCGGCCGGTGTGCCCGCTGGTGGCCCGCGACGGCTCGCTGCTCGTCTCCGACGACCACGGCGGGCGCATCTACCGAGTGAGCTACGTGGGGCGGTAGCCGACCGGCCGCGCTACACCCCCACGATGTGATAGCCCGCGTCCACGTAGAGGGTCTCGCCGGTGACGCCGCTGGCCAGGTCGGAGAGCAGGAAGAGCCCGGCGGTGCCGACCTCCTCCTTGCTGATGTTGCGCTTCAACGGAGCCTTCTCCGCGGCCGACTTGAGCATCCCGACGAAGCCGCTCACCGCGCGCGCCGAGAGGGTCGAGACCGGACCCGCCGAGAGGGCGTTCACCCGGATCCTCTGCGGCCCCAGCTCCAGGGCGAGCTGGCGCACGATCTGCTCCAGGGCCGCCTTGGCCGTGCCCATCACGTTGTAGCTGGGCACCGCGCGCTCGGCCGCCAGGTAGGAGAGCGTCACCACGCTGGCGCCGTTCTTCTCCAGGAGCGGCAGCACGTGGTGCACGACGCGCACCAGCGACGCGGCGCTCACCTCCAGCGCCGTGCGGAAGCCCTCGATGGGCGTGTCCACGAAGCGGCCCTGCAGGTCCTCGCGCCGGGCGAAGGCGATCCCGTGCACCAGCGCCTCCACCGCGCCGAACTCGCCGGCCAGCCGGTGGGCGAGCGTGGACAGGTGGGGCTCCTGGGTGACGTCGCATTCCAGCACCAGCGCCGGCCGGGAGAGCGTGCCCGCCAGCTCCTCGACCTCGGCCTTCAGGCGCTCGCCGGCGTAGGTCAGGCACAATCGCGCCCCGGCCCGGTCCAGGCACTCGGCCAGTCCCCACGACAGGCTGCGATGATTGGCCACCCCCATGACGAGCGCGTGGCGGCCGCTCAAGTCGATCGGGACCATTGCGTTCCTCCCCGTCCCGCGCGCAGCGGCGCGGTCACGCGACCCGGCGCTCGGTTCGCTCCCAGACGCGGATCGGCAGGATCACCACCTGGACGCCGGCGAACTGGAGCCGGCGCTGGATCGAGAACGACGTCTCATGGTGCAGCGACCGCGTGAACAGGTTCTCGCGCTGGAACACCAGCTGCCCGGCGAACACCACCGAGCGCCGGAACTCGCGGATCAGGTCCAGGCACAGGCCCTCCAGCTCCGCGATCAGGTCCGTGCCCAGGGTGTAGCGGTACTCGCTGTAGAAACCCATGCGGTTGGCCAGCAGCACGTACTTCTCCAGATCCGCGCGCACCTTGGTCTCGAGTTCGTTCACCTCGGCCACGCCCTTGAACTGGGCGGAGTCCACCAGCCCCACCGAGACGAACACCAGGTTCTTGAAGTGGTTGGGGAAGAGCCGCTGGATGGAGAGCAGCGAGTGGATGCCCAGGCCGGCGTAGGACTCCACCAGGACGATCGCCGTCGGCCCGTCCGGGGCGAGCTGGGGCTTGGCGCGCGGCTGGGGCAACGGCAGGTTGACCAGCACCTCGTCCAGCTCGACGAGCAGCCGGCGCACGCGCCGATAGTGGCCGCGCACGATCAGGCAGAAGACCACGAGCCCCGTGGTGATCAGGATGGTGACCCACGCCCCCTCGAAGAACTTGAGGGTGGCCATGATGACGAGGATCAGCGCCGAGACCACGGCGGCGGACCCGGCCAGCAGGAAGCGCCGACGCCAGTGCGCGAGCGCCCGGCGCTGGCGCCACCAGTGCAACGCCATGCCGGTGAGCGAGAGCGTGAAGGTGAGGAACACGTTGATCGAGTACATCACGATCAGCACGTGCGCCGATCCGCGGGCGTAGAGGATCACGATCGCCGCCGCGATCCCCATGGTGATGACGCCGTTCTGGGTGACCAGGCGCTCCGAGAGGTGGGCGAAGCGCTTGGGCACCCAGGTGTCCACCGCCATGGTGGCGAGGGTGCGCGGGCCGCCCACGAAGCCGGTCTGTGCCGCGACGAACAGCAGCGCGCCTTCGGCGAGCAGGGCGAAGAGCACGAAGCCGGGCCCGACGGGCACGCCCCCCGGCCTCCAGCCGTTCGCCAGCTGCTCGAAGAGCGCGGCATTCAGGGTCTTTCCCGGCACCGGCTGCGTGCCGTTGAGCAGGTAGCAGAGCAGGATGCCGCCGGCCGTGACCGCCAGGGAGATGGCCATGTAGAGCATGGTGCGCCTGCCGGTCTCGACGCGGGGCTCGCGCAGGATCTGCATGCCGTTGCTCACGGCTTCGATGCCGGTGTAGGTGCCGCCCCCCAGGCTGTAGGCTCGCAGGAAGACGAGCAGCACCCCGAAGACGCCGAGCTCCTGTGCGGCGGCGCGCGTGTCGGCCACCGTCTCGCCCAGCATGCGCGGGAAGTCGGCGACGTGGGTGCCCAGCCCGAATCCGATCAGCACCACGTGCGTGACCAGGAAGGAGAGGAAGATGGGCGTCAAGACCAGGATGGACTCCTTGACGCCGCGCGCATTGATGGTCGTGAGCCAGAGCACGGCCAGCAGGGCGGCGGGGAGCTTGAAGATCTGCCAGGACAGGGGCAGAAAGCTGAAGATGGCCTCGATCCCGGTCACCACCGAGACGCCGATGGTGAGGATGTAGTCAATCACCAGCGCGCTACCCGAGACGATCCCCGGGCCGGGCCCGAGCAGCTTGGTCGCGACCAGGTAGCCGCCGCCGCCGGTGGGGAACATCTCGATGATCTGCGTGTAGGAGGTGGAGATCAGGAACACGGTGCCGGCGGTCGCCAGCGCCAGGTAGAGCGCCAGGTGGCGGTGGTGGGCGAGCGCCGTGAACGCCTCGGCCGGCCCGTAGCAGGAGGAGGAGAGCCCGTCGGACCCCAGCCCGACCCAGGCGAAGAAGGCGATCAGCGAGAGGTGATGGAAGATGCGGGGGTCGAACAGGTTCTTCGGTCCCCCGAGGAGCAGGCCCCGCAGGCGCTCGAACACGGGTGGGGAATCTAGAGACTCGCTGGGATCGGTTCAAGCGCGACGCCGGCG
>JBBIHL010000132.1:3024-7983 GCA_037447075.1 Candidatus Eiseniibacteriota bacterium
ACTGCCGCGTCACCTGTCCCTCGCTGAACTGTTGCGGCATGCCGGCGCTCGATGCCGCCGCGGCCCGGGCCGCCCGCGCGGCGTCCCACGGGCGCGCGGCGAGGTGCTATCATGGCCGGGCACGGGGGCCGTCGACGAACCCGATGCGAGCCCGGCTCACCCGGACGACGCGCACGCCGGGCTCGCGCGGGCCGGACCTCCCGACACGGAGGATTCGCTCTATGAAGCGCTTTGCGATGATTGTCCTGGGATTGCTCCTCGCCGTCGGATTCGCCGCATCGGCTCGGGCCGCGGAAGCGGACCCGGTCCAGTGGCGCATCGTGCCCGGGGGGCACCCGATCCCGAACAACGACTGGCTCTCGCTCTTCAACAAGGAGGCGCGCGGGTTCCTCGAGGTGGGCAAGCGGACCTTCGGGGTGAACCTGCGCTATGGCGTGCGAGCGCCGAAGACCTGGAAGCTGGCCACGAAGGACACGTCGGGAGTGGTGCGCTACGGCGACGCGGTCTGCCTGCGCGAGATGGGCGGGCGCTCCCTGGTCTACGCCAAGCGCAAGGCCGGGGTGGACCTGGGCTGGGCGCACGACAAGGTCTACGAGTGGGAGGTCCGCGGCGGGACGCCCGGCGAGGTGGTGGGCGCCGGCGAGGACACCACCGACGTGAGCCTCTACAACATGAAAAGCGGTGCCTACCTGGTCTACGGCAAGCAGGATCCCGGCGTGGACCTGAAGTGGCACAAGGAATAGGCGGCGGTCATCGGGAAGGAAGCGAGCGGCCCCCGGCGGCGGACCCTGCCGCTCGCCGGGGGCCGCTGATCGTGCGGCGGGCCTTCACCGGACGACCACCAGCTTGCGGTGGGCGTGTTTCCCATCGTGAGTGAGGCGCAGCACGTAGACCCCGGCGGGCCAGCGAGCGGCGCCGTCCAGTCGCAGCACGTGCCGGCCCGGTCCCGCCGTCCCCAGGTCCCGCCAGAGGACCCGCCGTCCCGTCAGGTCCATGACCTCGAGACTGGCCGGCCGCGAATTCGGTAGGGAGAACGAGACCACGAGCTCACCCTCCGCCGGGTTGGGACGCGGAGCCTCGAGCGCGAGGGCCGCCGCGGCCGGGACGTCCACCCAGGTTTCTCCCGCGAATGAGGTGCGACCTCCCAGGGTGAGTGCGAGCCGGTAGCCGTAACGGCGGCCGGGCTCGACCGCGAGGTCTTCGGCCGTCGCGCGGTTCATGCCGTCGAGCCGGAGGCTACCGTGGTCCAGCCAGCCTTCGGGCCCGGCGCATCGCTGGAGCGCGGCGCGTTCGGGACGGCTGCCGGAGAGGTCCCAGACGATGCTGACCTTGCCTGGCTCGGCCCGGATGCTCACCAGCGCCGCGAGCACGGGAGTGGGCGAGCCCCACTGGAGGAGCCACGTGTCCGCGCTTCCCCCGCCGCGCATGACCATGCGGTCGTTGACGGGATCGTAGGCGGCCGAGGCGCTGCCCATGGCGGGCGGGGCCGGGCCTGCGGGGAGCAGGCGCCGCCAGCCTGGGTCCTCGCCGAGGGAGAGGTCCCAGATGTCGTTCAAGGGCTCCGCGTCGGCATAGCCGCCCGCCACGACCATGCGGTCCCGGAGGGGATCGAGGATGCCCGCGGCAAAGCCCCGGGGAGCGGGGGCAGGGTCCGTAGGGGCCAGGGGTACCCACGCCTCGGGATTCCCAAGGTCAAGCGCCCAGGTGTCATTGCGCAGCCCGTAGCGCTCGTCCATTCCTCCCCAGACGATCAGCCGATCCCGCCTCGGATCGTAGAGCGCGAGGTGCCTGGTGCGAAGGAAGGACTCGTGCTGGGCCGTCACGATCAGCCTCCACTCGGGCGCCGTACCGAGCGAGAGCTCCCAGACGCCTGGTCGAAGCACCATGTCGTCACGATCGCCGCCGAAGACGATCATGCGGTGGCGCACCGGGTCGTAGGCCGCGGCATGGCGGGAGCGGGGTGCGGGAGGGCTGCCGGCAGGATGGAGCTGGGTCCAGACACCACCCTGGCCCAGGTCGAGCGCCCAGACGTCGTTGAACCAGTCCCAGGAGGGGTCGTCCATGCCGGTCGGGCCCTCGCCGCCGAACACGACCACGCGGTCGCTCACCGGGTCATGGATCGCCGAGTGCCCGAAGCGTCGTCCCGGCGGCTGGCCGGAGGTGGGCACGCGCTCCCATTTCGGACCCGCATCCATCGAGAGCGTCCACACCTCGCTCCAGCTTGCACCACCGGGGAGAAGGACCATGCGTTGGCGGGAGGGATCGTGGATGAGGGGACCGTAACTCGGCTCGGGGGCCTCGACGGGCGCCGCCACGAGCGTCCAGGACTTCCCCCCGAGCAGGTCCAGTGCCCAGGTGTCTCCTGCCGGCGAAACCGAGCCCGTAGTGCCGCCGAACACGATCATGCGCTCACGGGGGCCGTCATAGGCGGAGGCGTGGTAGCGGCGCGCCCGCGGGAGCGGTTCCGCCGTGGGCGCCTCCTCCCAGCGCGGGCCTGCAGCCAGGTCAAGCGTCCAGACGTCGTTGAGCAGGTCGGGGCCGTTGTCCCCACCGAAGACGACCACGCGGTCGGCGGCGGCATCGTAGATGGCCGAGTGGGCATTGCGGGGGCTCGGCAGGGGGCCGTCTGGCAGGAGTTCCGACCAGGCCGGGTCGCCGTTCGTTGACAGCTGCCAGGTGTCGCCGAGGAATGACGCTCCCGACTCCCAGCCGCCGAGGCCGCCGAACACGATCAGCCGGTCCCGCGTGTGGTCGTAGGCCATCGAATGGCCGGCGCGAGGACTGATCCGGTCCCGCCGCGGCCATACCCGCCTCCAGCCCGCGCGCGGGGCGAGGAGCCAGGCCTCGCCGCCGCCCCCGAAGCCGTGCAGCACCAGCAGCTCCTGCGTGGAGGGCAGATAGAGGCCGCCGCACATGAAGCGGGGCGACGGGGGATCCCCGGGGAACGCCAGCCGGCTCCAGACCGGCGCCCCCGCCAGCGGGAGCGCCCAGGCATCATTGAAGAGCTGCGTCCCGTCATTCCCTCCGAAGACCACCATTCGGTCGCCGTCGGGGTCGTAGAAGGCCGTGGCTCCGTTGCGGGGCGCAGGCTTCGGAGAGGAGGTCTGCAGCAGGTTCCAGTAACCTGTGGTCAGATCCAGCTGCCAGGCGTCATTGAGGAACGCGGCTCCAGTCCACCCACCGAAGACGATCACCCGCCTGCGCCTCGGGTCGTAGACGGCCGTATGGAAGGCGCGCCCGGTCGGCTGTCCCAGCGTCGCCCGCCGCGCCCAGCGAGAACGCCCCCCCTCGAACTGGAGTTCCCAGGTGTCGTTGCGGGCCGTCGTTCCATTCCAGCCGCCAAACACGACGATGGACCCACGCACCGGGTCCAAGACCGCGCTATGTCCGGTGCGCGGGGCGGGCCAAGTTCCGTCCGGATGGAGGCGAGCCCACTGCGGCGGCTCCTGGAGCGACAGCTCCCAGGTGTCGTTGTAGAGGGCATCGAAGCTCTGGCCCATTCCACCGAACAGGATCACCGTGTCGTGCTCGGGGAGGTAGGTGATGCTGTGTTCCCGCCGGCCGGGTGGAGGCTCGCCCGTGGGAGTCATCCTCGACCATTCGGGCCGACCGAAGGAGGAGAAGATCCAGGTGTCGCTCAAGAATGCGTAACCACCGGCGTAGCCCCCGACGAGCAGCACCCGGTCCCGCTTGGAGTCGTAGGCGGCCGCAGGCGCGGTGCGAGCCGCCGGTGCAACGGTGGGCGGAAGCACCAGGCTCCACTCGGGGTCCGGGCCCAGGCTCAGCGCCCAGACGTCGTTCTGGCGCCCGCTGCCTTCCTCGCCGCCGAAGAGCAGCATCCGTTCCTTGATGGGATCGTAGGAGGCGGCGGGGCTGATGCGTGGGCTCGGCGGGGTGCCGCGGGGCTCCAGCCGAGTCCAGGCCGGCTGGCCGGACAGGGTGAGGGCCCAGACGTCGTTGAGGAAGGCTTGATAGGTGTAGCCCCCGAAGATGACCATGCGGTCCCGCGGCGGGTCGTAGATGGCGGCGCAGCGGTCGCGTCCTTCCGGCAACGGGCCGTCGGGTTCGAGGCGCGCCCAGGTTGGAGGACCATCCAGGTTCAAGGACCACGTCTCGTTGCTCCGCCGGGCCAGGTCGTTGCCCCCGAACACCAGCAGGCGGTCGCGGTGGCTGTCGTGGACCACGCTGGCCCCGGAGCGCGGCATGGGTCCGGGCAGCTCCACGCGCGACCACACTCCGTCCAGGGGGTTGCCGCTCTCGAGAGGCGTGTGCGGCCCGGCAGGCATCGCGGTCGGGACCGACTCCGGCGGGTACGGCGTGCCGCCAAGTCCGCGCATCAAGCCGCGCTGCCAGGCCATGGTGGTGTCCGCCGCAGCAGCCAGAAGCCTGGCCCCGAGTGAGTCATCACGGTGTGAGAGCTGGGGAAGCCGCGGGGCAGCGGGCGACGCGGCCGAGACGAGCGCGGCGGCGAGGGCGCCCGCCGTCGCCAAGCCAATTGGACATTGAAGGCCGTGCTTCATGGTGCACGCATCCGGGCCGGCGCGCGCTGCCGGGACCTCCATCCGTGAGCGCCGGCCCGTGCCGACGGGCGCAAGGTGTAGGCCACCTGTGATGCCACTTCAAGTGTGCTACGTTGTCCGTTGGAATCATGGCGGTTCCAATGGCGGCGTCCGGAGGCCCCTGGGGTGACGCAGCGCGGGGCGACCGATAAGTGTAGCCTTGGGCTTACAGGTGGGCCCGGCAGAGGAACCGCCGTGTGCGATCCGCCGGCCGCGACCCACAACTCCCGGAAAGCCGCATGCTGCGATCCGTTCACCACCGGCTGACCCTCATCGCGCTCGCCACGGCGCTGCTCGCGAGCGCCGCCGACCGCCCGGCCGGAGAGCCCGCCCGCGCCGTGGGCGGGTGGTGGCGCACGGCGCCGGCCGCAGGCGAACCCGCTTCACCGCCCGGCTTCCT
>JBBIHL010000133.1:0-7955 GCA_037447075.1 Candidatus Eiseniibacteriota bacterium
CTCAGCACCGAGACGCTCGGCACGCCGCGCTACAACGCGCCCGAGCAGCTGCGCCAGCACTTCCGCAAGCTGACGACCGACGAGCAGCTCGTCCGCTGCGCCCGCCTGCGCACCAGCCCCTCGCAACCGACCGAGCACCGGGCGACGATCATCGCGCTGCGCTCCACCGCCCGCCGCGCGCTCGCGCGACCGCCGGCTGCCCTGGGTGAGCGCGGCGCTCGCGCTCCCGGTCTTCTGGCTGCTGCGCGAGAGGCTCCGGCTGCTGGGGGATGGCGAGACGCTGGTGGTCAGCCTCGGCCGCGGCCAGTCCTTCCATCCTCACGAGCCCCTGACCTACATCCTCCATGCCGGCCTCTATCGTCTCGCCCGCGGTCTCTTCCAGGGCCTGCTGGCGACGCCGGCGGACGTGGCGCAGGCCACCGTGGCCCTGGGCAGCGTCGCGATGGGCGGCGCGTTCGTCGCGACCGCGTTCCATCTCGCCCGCGCGCTCGCGCCCCGTCCCGACCAATCGGACGCCGCCCCGGCGGAAGGGGACGTGCGCAAGACCCAGCGTCTGACCTGGTCCCTGTTCCTGGTCCAGGGGGCGATTCAGCTGTTCTTCGGCTACGTGGAGAACTACTCGTACGGCGCCGCGGCCATCGCTTTCTACCTGCTGGCGGCGATCCGATTCCTGGACGCGGAGTGGCCGCTGCTCGCGGCCGGGGTGGCGCTGGTCTGCGCCCTCGGCCTCAATCTCTCGGCGGCCCTGCTCGTGCCGTCGTTCCTGGTCCTCTTGCTGCTGGGGATGGGCCGGCCGGGCAGGCGTCTGGGGTGCGCCCGCGACGCCGCGTTGACGGGCGTGGTCCTCGCGGCCGCCCAGCTCTTCTTCGCCTCGCGCCAGCCGGGCTACAGCATCGCACGCGCGCTGCGGGAGGCCTTCGGCCTCGCCATCCAAGGGCGCGAGGATCAGGCCCCGTTCGGCTACCTGCTGTCGCGCGAGCACGCCTGGGGTCTCCTCAACGAGCACCTGCTCATCGGACCGTTCGCGGGGCTGTTCTTCCTCCCGCTGCTGGGGTGCTGGCTCGCGCATCCGTGGCGCTTCGGCGGCCGTGGCGCCTTCCTGGTGACGGCCGCCGGTTGCGCCCTGGCGGGCACCTGGGCGACCGGAGAGCTGAATCTCGGCTATGCGCGCGATTGGGACCTGTTCGCTCCCTACGCCTGCGTGTTCACGGCGGCCGCGGTCCAGCTGTCGCTCGGCGGGCAGACGGGGATCCGGGGCGGCAGGCTGCTGGCGCTGGCGCTCGCCGCGTCCCTGTTCCACACGGTCCCGTGGGTGCTGCTCAACGCATCCGCCGAGCGTTCCCTGGAGCGGTTCAAGGCCCTTCCCCTCGGCCTCGGCCGGACCGAGGCCGCGGTCGGGCTCTGGTATCTGCGGCACGGCAATCCCCTGGGCGCGAGACACTGGTTCGAGCGGTCCATCCAGGCGGCCCCCCAGAATACGCTCGCGCGCTACGGGCTCGGCGTGCTCCTGATGGACGAGGGGAAGTACGAGGAGGCGACCGGGCACCTGTGGGCGGCTTCTCGAATCCGGCCGGACCGGGACGACTTCCGGCTTCGCTTGGTGGACGCGCTGGTCCTGTCCGGGCGCCCCGAGTGGGCGGCGCCGGAGCTGCGCGTCCTCCTGGACCACGACCCCGGGCGGGCCCAGTACTGGGCGTGCTACGGGGTGGTGCTGGAGGGTCAGGGTCGGCCGGATTCGGCCCGGGTCGCGTACGGGCGGGCCGTGGAGCTGGACCCCGACCAGCCGATCTACGCCGAGCTGGCCGCGGGGGCCGGCCGGCCGGGGGCCTACGAACGGGCCGTCCGGGAGGACTGGGACCGGCTCGTCGTGGCCGGGGACCGCGGGCAGGCGGGCGCGCCGACCGAGCGCGACCGCCCCTCCCCGTGACCGTCCCGATGGCGGCCGGGCGGGGGCACGAAGCGCCTGGGCCCCGTGGCCGGAGACGCCGCGCCGCTACTGGATGGCCGCGGCCGGCGCGGCCGCCTTCGCCGCGGCGGAGGCCTGCGTCGAGATGCGCATGCCGTAGAACGACCGGTACACGAAGAACAACGCCAACCCCATGAGCACGAGCCCGACGGGCCGCGCGATGGCCTGGTTGGCCACGCCCATCTCCACGGCGAGCAGGCCGAACAGGGTGGTGAACTTGATGATCGGGTTCAGGGCCACCGCCGAGGTGTCCTTGTAGGGGTCGCCCACGGTGTCGCCCACCACGGTGGCGGCGTGCAGGTCGGTGCCCTTCTCGTGCAGCTCCACCTCGACCACCTTCTTGGCGTTGTCCCAGGACCCGCCGGCGTTGGCCATGTAGACCGCCTGGAACAGCCCCACCACCGCCGTCGCCACCAGGTAGGAGACGAAGAAGATGGGGTCGAAGAAGGCGTACGCCAGCGTGAGGCAGAAGATGACCAGGAAGATGTTGAACATGCCGGCCTGCGCGTACTGCGTGCAGATGCGCACGACCTCCTTGGAGTCCTTGATGGAGGCCTTCTCGGCCGAATCCAGGCGGATGTTGCGCTTGATGAACTCCACCGCCCGGTAGGCCCCGGTCGTCACGGCCTGCATCGAGGCGCCGGTGAACCAGTAGATGGTGGCGCCCCCCATGATCAGGCCCAGGAGGACGCGCGGCTCGAGCAGGCTCAAGGTGAACGCGCTGCCCATGTGCTGCTGCAGGAGCAGAATGATCGAGAAGATCATGGTGGTGGCTCCGGCCACCGCGGTGGCGATCAGGACGGGCTTGGCGGTCGCCTTGAACGTATTCCCCGCCCCGTCGTTGTCCTCCAGGAAGTGCTTGCCCCGGGCGAAGTCGGGCTTGAACCCGAACTCCTTCTCGATCGAGCCGGCGGCCCCGGGGAGGCTCTCGATCTGCGACAGCTCGAAGATGCTCTGCGCGTTGTCGGTCACGGGTCCGTAGGAGTCCACCGCGATGGTGACCGGTCCCATGCCCAGCAGTCCGAAGGCCACCAGACCGAAGGCGAAGACCGCCTCGTGGCTCATGAACGCGGAGAGCCCCTGACGGGACATCAGGTAGGCGATCAACAGCAGGCTCGCGAGCGTGAGCCCCTTCCAGAACACCGAGAAGTTGCCGGCCACCATGCCCGACAGGATGGTGAGCGACGAGCCGCCCTCCCGGGTGGCGGCCACGATCTCCCTGGTGTGCCGCGAATTGCTGCTGGTGAAGACCTTGGTGAACTCGGGGATCAGCGCGGCGGCCAGCGTCCCGCACGAGATGATGGTGGAAAGCTTCCACCACAGCCCGTGGCCGAGGCCGGCCAGCATGCCGAAGGAGACCGTGTAGGTCACGCCGATCGACAGCAGCGAGGTCAGCCACACCAGGCCGGTGAGCGGGGCCTCGAAGTTGATCTTGTCGCGGCCCGCGTTCCGCGAGCGCGCGATGGCGCCGTTGATCACGTAGGAGGCGATCGAGGTCACGATCATCAGGATGCGCATCACGAAGATCCACACGAGCAGATGGGCCTTGAAGTCCGGGATCACGGCCAGCGCGATGAACGAGATGAGCGCCACGCCCGTCACGCCGTAGGTCTCGAAGCCGTCGGCGGTGGGGCCCACCGAGTCGCCGGCGTTGTCGCCGGTGCAGTCGGCGATCACGCCCGGGTTGCGCGGGTCGTCCTCCTTGATGCGGAACACCACCTTCATCAGGTCGGAGCCGATGTCGGCGATCTTGGTGAAGATGCCCCCCGCGATGCGGAGCGCCGAGGCGCCCAGCGACTCGCCGATCGCGAAGCCCACGAACGAGGCGCCGGCGCTCTCTTTGGGCACGAACAGGAGGATGACCAGCATCATGATGAGCTCGACGCAGATGAGCAGCACGCCGATGCTCATGCCCGCCTGGAGCGGAATCTCGTAGACGGAGAGGGGCTTGCCGCGCAGGGAGGCGAAGGCGGTGCGGCTGTTCGCGTAGGTGTTCATGCGGATGCCGAACCACGCCACCGAGTAGGAGCCGAGGATCCCCACCACCGACCACATGAGGATGAGCCCCACGGTGCCCGCCCCCAGGTGCTGGAGGAACCCGAAGTAGTAGACGATGCAGGCGGCGATGAAGAGCTCGAGCACGATCAGGAGCCGCCCCTGCTGGAGCAGGTAGGTCTTGCAGGTCTCGTAGATGATGTTCGAGACCTCGAGCATGGAGGGGTGGGCGGGCAGCCCCTTGACCTGGCGGAACATCGTCATGCCGAACAGCATGCCCAGCACGCAGACGCCCAGGCCCAGGTAGAGCAGGGTGAGGCCGGAGACGGGGATTCCGAACAGGTTGTAGCTCGTGCCGATCTCGGGCAGCTGCAGCTGCAGCTCGCTGGCGAGCGCGGCGGGGGCCGCTCCCGGGAGGAGGGCGCCGGCCGCCGCAAGGCCGGCCGCCCAGGGCGCGAGTTTCCGCAGGCCGGGGCCCGCGGCAGGCCGCAGGGTCATGAAAGTCTCCTCGAGAGTCTGTGTCGCGGAAGGATGGGAATGTCGCCCCGGCCGGAAGCACTTGCCGCGGGAGGCCGTTCCGTTCCGGCAGGGGAGGGCGCGAGCCGACGCGCACCCGTCGCCGAAAAGACGCGTCAGGCTACCGGATCGCGCGGTCGCTGACAAGCGGAACCTCGGGATGGGAATCCCCGCCCGCGGGGGGCCCGGGGCGGCTTGTGGACTCCGGCGGCGACTGGCAATCTGGCCGGCGCGGCGGGTGCGGCGCGAAGCCCGTGGCGCGTCCCCGGCCGGGCGGGGCCCCGAGAAGGGACTGCGCTCGAGCGGGCCCGCTGCCGATGCCAGAAGGGGTCTACATTCCCGAGGGGAGGAGAGCATGAGGTCAGCGAAGCCGCGGGCCGCGGCGGGCGTGGTGAGCGAGCACGAGGCCCGCGCGGTGGCGGAGGCCGCACGCGAGACCGAATGGTCCGCGCCGAGCTTCGTGCGCGAGCTGTTCCTGGGGCGATTCAACCTCGGCCTGCTGCACCCCCTGCCCCAGGGCGACCCCGACGAGCGCGCGCGCGCCGATCAGTTCATCGCCCGGCTCGAGCGCTTCCTGCGCGAGCAGGTGGACGCCGAGCAGATCGAGCGCGACGACCGCGTTCCCGAAGCGGTGATCCAGGGCCTGCGCGAGCTGGGGGCCTTCGGGATCAAGATCCCGCGGGAATACGGCGGCCTCGGCCTCTCCCAGCACTCCTACGGCCGGGCCCTGGGCCTGGCCTCCACCTGCTCGAGCGCGCTGGTGGCGCTGCTTTCCGCCCACCAGTCCATCGGGCTGCCGCAGCCGCTCAAGCTGTTCGGCACCGAGGAACAGAAGCACCGCTACCTGCCGCGCTGCGCGCGCGGCGCCATCTCGGCGTTCGCCCTCACCGAGTCCGACGTCGGCTCGGACCCGGCGCGCATGAGCACGACGGCCATACCCACCCCGGACGGCGCCGCCTACCTGCTCAACGGGGAGAAGCTGTGGTGCACCAACGGCCCGGTCGCCGAGCTGCTGGTGGTGATGGCTCGCACGCCCGGCCGCGACGGCACGCCCGGCCCGATCAGCGCCTTCATCGTGGAGACGTCCTGGCCCGGGGTGGACGCGTCCCACCATTGCCGCTTCATGGGAATCCGCGGCATCGAGAACGGGGTGGTGCGCTTCCACAACGTCCGGGTGCCGCGCGAGAACCTGATCTGGGGCGAGGGCAAGGGACTCAAGCTCGCGCTCATCACGCTCAACACCGGACGGCTCAGCCTCCCGGCGACCTGCGCGGCGGCGGGGAAGTGGTGCCTGCAGGCGGCGCGACAGTGGGCGCGGGAGCGGGTCCAGTGGGGCAGGCCGGTGGGCCATCACGAGGCGGTGGCCCAGATGCTGGCCGAGATGGCCGCGCAGACGCTGGCCATGGAGGCGGTGGCGGAGGTGGGGGCGCTGCTGGCCGACGCCGGACGCTCCGACATCCGCCTGGAGGCGGCGTTGGCCAAGCTCTACAACTCCGACCGCGCCTGGGAGGTGGCCGACCTCGCCGTGCAGGTGCGGGGCGGGCGCGGCTACGAGACCGCCGCCTCGCTGGAGGCGCGAGGCGAGGCTCCGGTGCCCGTCGAGCGTATGCTGCGCGACCTGCGCATCAACCGGATCTTCGAGGGCACCAACCAGGTCATGCGCCTGTTCATCGCCCGCGAGGCCCTCGACCCGCACCTGGGGGTGGCGGGCGCGCTCCTCGATCCCCGGCTTCCGGCCGCGCGCAGGCTGGCCGCGCTGGTGCGGGCCGGCCTCTTCTACGCGGGCTGGTACCCCTCGCGCTGGCTGGGGTGGGGCCGGTGGCCCCAGTACGCCGGGTTCGGCCCCCTCGCCGGGCACCTGCGCTACGTGGACCGGGCGTCCCGGCGGCTGGCGCGGGCGCAGTTCCACGCCATGATGCGCCACCAGGCGGGGCTCGAACGGAAGCAGGCCCTGCTGTTCCGCCTGGTGGACGTGGGGTCCGAGCTCTTCGCCATGGCGGCCACCTGCGTGGTGGCGCACGAGCGCGTCCGGGCCGGGGCGGCCGGCCGGAACGCCCTCAGCCTGGCGGACCTGTTCTGCCGCGGGGCGCGGCGGCGCATCCACGCGCTTCACCGCGCGGTGGGACGCAACGAGGATGCCCTGGCCTACCGCGTGGCGCGCGGCGCCCTGGACGGCGACTACGCCTGGCTGGAGCGCGGCATCCTCGAGCTGGAGGCGGCCGAGCGGCCGGTCGAGAAGCCGATGGCGGCGGCGGGCTCGGCGGGGTGCTGAGCCGCGGCGGACCCGCGCCGCAACTGGCGGAAGAACGGAACGGGCCCGGCCAACGCCGGGCCCGTTCGCACGAAAGCCGCGAAGGAGCGACCCGCTCGCACCCTACCGATAGAGCTGCTTGATCGCCCCCCAGCTCGACCCGCGCGTCGGGGTCGCGATGGCGGCGTAGACCGCCATGCCGAAGTTCGCAGGCGGGTCTCCGCCGAAGTAGTAGACGTCGCCGGGCGGGGTCTGGTAGAAGAGGTCGTCGCTCGCCCCCACGGTGGGCGGGCTCATGATGATGAGCCCGGTGGACGACGTGTTGAACGCCACGCCCAACCAGACGTCGGCCGGCACCGCCGCCGCGGGTAGCTCGACGTGGACGCCGTACGCGCCGGCTCCGGGCAGCGCGGGCACCAGCCAGGGGCCCGAAAGAGCCGGCCCCGGCGGATCGTCCACGGGGGTGTTCGCGTAGATCGTGAGGGTCGCATCGGTGGGCTCCGAAGAGGCCTTGTAGTAGACGAACTCCACGGCGCACAGGCTTCCGCCGGAGATCATGTGCAAGTCGTCGGCGACCTCGACCCCGGCGCCGGCACCGTAGTAGTAGCCCGCGCCGTAGAGGACGTCGTTCAGGTAGATGGTGCCGCATTCGCCGGCGTGGAAGCTCTGCTCGCCCAGACGCTGGATGGTGGTCCCGGCCGGCAGCGGCGTGACCGAGACCCACTGGGCGCCGAGCGCCGCCGGGACGCCGAGCGCGAGGAAGCAGAGCACGAGCGCGCTTCGATAGAGCTTCATGGCGACCTCCTCCGAATCAGGGGAGTGTGACGAGGTGAAAGCCACTACGGAGGAAACGGCAGCGCGTTAGCAGGCGAGACGGGGGCACCTCCTTTTCCGGCCGGCCGAAATGGATCCTCGGGCCCCGGTCTCCCGACCAAAGCGACGCTGGGGCCCATTCCTCTTATCGAAACCCGACATTGAGGTTACCGCCATGGGCTTCAGTGTCAAGCGAAGACCGCGGGCGCCACCGGCGGGGCCCTGCCGGTGGCGGGGGCCGCGGCCTCGCGGCTGGCATGGGCAGGCAGCCGCAGGCCGTCAGACCCGCTCGCCCAGGCGCTGGGCCTTGATCAGGTTGGTCGTGCCGGGCCCGGGCGGGCTCCCGCCACCGGGCTAGGCTTGACTGATCATTCGGCGCAGGCGTGAGCGCGGGATTGCCCGCGACTGGCGCGG
>JBBIHL010000134.1:0-7947 GCA_037447075.1 Candidatus Eiseniibacteriota bacterium
CGAGAAGCTCGCCACCGACCTGGACCACGACGAGAAGGTGGGCGCCAACATCGTGCGGCGGGCGCTGGAGCAGCCGCTGCGCACGCTGTGCGAGAACGCCGGCCTCGAGGGCTCGGTGGTGGTCGAGCACGTCAAGAAGGAGAAGAAGACGGTCGGCTTCGACGTGGACAAGGAGCAGTACGTGGACATGTTCGAGGCCGGCATCATCGATCCCACCAAGGTCACCCGCACCGCCCTGCAGAACGCGGCGAGCGTGGCCGGGCTGCTGCTGACGACCGAGGCGCTGGTCACCGAGATCCCGGAGAAGAAGAAGGCGCCGGCGGCCCCGGGCGGCGGCTACGGGGGGGACGAGTTCTAGGTCAACGCCGGGATTCCCTGGGGAGGCGGGCCGGGAGGGGCTTCCGGCCCCGCCTTCGCCGGGCGGCGTCAAGACGATGTCACGGCCGGGGGCGGCTGAATCGCGCCCCGCGCGCCGGCATCCAACCGGCTGCCGGTAAGTCGAAACTCACAAGTGGGACTATTCCGGCATCACCTTCGGCGTGGGTGCGACTGGGGGGTTGGATTCGCACCGCCTCCTGGTGCACCCGCACGAGGGGAGGCCGTCATGACAGGGGAGCTTCCGACCTCCGCGTCGGCCGGGGATCCCTAGCCCGGACGCTGTGCGGAGTGGCCCAACGCCTCGGCGCGCAATCGCCGGGGCGTCTTGCTTTGGCCGGCGCCGGGGTCATCGCGCCGCGCTCCAAAGCTGCGGGTCGGCGCCCTCATCGTGTAGAATGGAGCGCCCCATCCGGCCCATTCCCAGCGAGGTGACCCGTGCCCCGAGCCCTGCGATCCGCCCTCCTGCCGTGCTGCGCGCTCCTGCTCGCCTCGCCCTCCCTGGGCGACACCATTGACCGGCGCTTCGATCCCCTCGCCACCTGGTACGGCGGCTACGACCGGGAGGAGATCGCCTGGGCGGTGGGGGCCTGCGATCTCGACGGGGACGGCGCCCGCGACCTGGTGATCACCGCGGCCGCCGGGGTGCCGCTGGGGCGCGACCACGCCGGCGAGGCCTACGTGATCTGGGGCGGCCAGCCGCGCTTCCCCTCCAGCACCTACCTCGAGGTCGGCGCCAACCATGACCTGTTCGTCGCCGGCGCCCTGACGGATGGCGAGCTGGGCTACTCCCTGGCGGCGGGCGACGTGGACGGCGACGGCAAGCAGGACCTCCTGCTGGGGGAGCGCGGCGGGCCCGGGCCCGGCGGACAGATCTCGGCGGGCCGCGCCTGGCTGGTGTGGGGCGACACCCGGGCGGCGCTGGGCGGCACCATTGACCTGGCCAGCCCCGACGCGCGCGTGCTGCGGCTGGTCGGGGTGGACGCCTCCGACCAGGCGGGCTACAACGTGGACCTCCTGGACTGGAACGGCGACGGCCGGTCCGACATCGTGGTGAGCGCGCCCTACACCAGCGGCCCCGGCAACGCCCGCCTGGACGCCGGCGAGGTCCGGGTGGTCTACGGCAAGCCGCGCGCCTCCATGGGGCTCTCGATCAATCTGGGCACGCAGTCGGACGTCGTGCTCTACGGTCCGGTCGAGTTCGGCGAGTGCGGCCTTTCGGTGGGCCATGGGGACCTGGACGGGGACGGCCTCCAGGACCTCTTCATCGGCGCCCCGCGCGCCTCGGGTTTCTCGGGGCAGGCGGAGGCCGGCCGGGCGATGGTGCTCTTCGGCCCCGGCCCCGCTCCCGGCACGGTGCGGGACCTGGCGGCCGGCGCCGACATGACGTTCTATGGGCAGCAGTTCGCCGACCAGCTCGGCGGCGTGGTGCCGTGGCCCTTCCAGCAGCGGTCGCTCATGGGCTTCGACTGGAACGGGGACGGGCGCGACGAGATCGCGATGGGGGCGATCTTCGCCGGGGCGGGCGGCGCCCCGGGCGTGGTCTACGTGAAGTACGGCGCGCCCCGCGAGTCGCTGGCCGCGCAGGTGGACCTGGCCTCCGCCACCGGGATCGTGGAGCTGCATGGGCCGGGGTCCAACGCCTGGACGGGGCTCTGCCTGGCCGCCGCCGACCTCAACAACGACGGGCGCGATGATCTGGTGGTGACCGCGCCCCGCGCCGACTGGCCCCCCGACGGCCGGCTGGACTGCGGTCAGGCGTTCGTGGTCAACGGCCGGCCCCGCGGCCAGATGCCCCAGGTCTGGGAGCTCGCCACGGACTTCGACCGGCGCTTCGTCGGGGCCGACGACGCGGACCTGCTGGGGATCTACGCCTTCGCCGGAGACGTGGATGGGGATGGCGCGGCGGACCTGCAGCTCGGCGCCTGCGCGGCCGCCGGCCCCACCAACAGCATCCCGGTGGCGGGGGAGGCGTATCTGGTCTACTCGCCCAGCCCGACCGGCGTGACGCCGGGCCCACCCTCACGCGTCTCGCTGCGCGTGGCCGGGCGACAGCCCGCGCGCGGCGTGGTGGACCTGGTGCTCGAGCTGCCCGAGCGCGCCGCGATCACGGTCGAGGTGATGGACGTGGCGGGCCGGCGGCTGGCCACCCTCGCCCGGGGCGAGCTCGACCCCGGCGCGCACCCGCTGCGCTGGGCCCCGGCCCGGGGTGGCTCGCGGGCGCCCGGCGGCGTCTACCTGGTGGTGGCCCGCAGCCCGCTGGGCAACGCCGTCGCCCGGGCGATCGTGCTAGACTAGGCGCGCGGTTCCCCGGCACCACACCCCTCGGGCGCCCGGCTCCGGGCTCCCTCTCTACGAGAACAGGAGTCGTTCGTCGTGCAGATCGTCGCCACCCAGCTCAAGGTTGGAATGGTCATCCTCCACAACGGCAAACCCTATCGCGTCACCCACGTGCTCCACGTGACGCCGGGCAACTGGCGCGGCATGGTGCAGACCCGCCTGGTGAGCATCGAGACCGGCAGCAACACCGAGCATCGGTTCCGCTCGGAGGACAAGGTCGAGCGCGCCGAGCTCGAGCAGCACTCCCTCCAGTTCCTCTACCGCGCCGGCGACCAGTACCACTTCATGAACACCGAGAGCTACGAGATGCTGGACCTGCCGGCCGAGGTGGTGGGGGAGGCCAGCCACTTCCTCACCGAGGGCATGGCGATGGAGGCGATCTACTACCAGGGGCGCGTGGTGGGCGTGGAGGTGCCCATGTTCGTCGAGCTCAAGGTGAAGGAGACGACCCCCACCATCAAGGGCGCCACCGCCGCCGCCTCGCCCAAGCCCGCCGTGCTCGAGACCGGCTACGAGGTCAAGGTGCCGCAGTACATCGGCATCGGCGACACGGTGCGGATCGACACCCGCGACGGGAGCTTCATCGAGCGGGTGTAGCGCACCGCCCGCCCGCGACGACCGCCCGCCCCGGCCGCCGCGCGCTGTCACTGAAGCAAGACCGCCTTCCGCCGCGCCACCAGGCGGTCATCGAGGTTCAGCGCGTAGAGGTAGACGCCCGCCGCCACCCGCCGACCATTGCCGTCGCGGCCGTTCCAGCGCACCGACCTCCGGCCCGGCTCCAGGACTCCCTCGATCAGGGTGCGAATCAGCCGGCCCGACGCGTCGTAGACCTGCAGGCTCACCTGGCCGGCAGGCGGGATCACGAAGTCCACGGTGGTCCCTGCATGCGAGGGATTCCCCCGGATCGCGAGGGCGGCCTCCAGACCGGACCCCGCCGACAGGGAGTCGTCCACGCCCGTGACGACGCAGGGCGGTATGTTCGGACCCGCTATGGTCAGCCGGTACTTCGACCCGCACGGAACCCCGGTGAAGGCCTCCGAGGCCGCGAACAGGTAGAAGGTCCCCGGACCCGTGAAGGTGAGCGCGCTGGACTGCACGCAGCTCTCCGTCACGGTGGTGCCGATGGTCGAGGCCGGGCAGGTCGGGTTCATCACGAACAGCCGCAGGCGGAAGCCGCTGGCGATGCCCGAGTAGGTGAAGGTCCCGGGCGCGACCGAGATCCTCCCCTTGCCCTCGGCCGTACTCCGGCCGTAGCGGTCGTAGATCGCGCACAGGTACTCAAGCCGTCCCATGGTGGTCATCTCCCCTGTCCCTCCCGGCGGGAGGGTAACAACTCAAATGTCGCGACGATCCCCCCATGGGTAACATCCTAGGCGGCGCGATTCGCGGACTTGCCCCGCCCGCTGGAATGGCGCATGCTCCCGCGTGCGGGCGTTGATCCACGCCCAACCTCGTCGGCCCTTCCCCAGCAAGGGTCCTCGCGAGGCAAAGGGGGGCGGACTCCCGGATCGGCATCCAGAGGCCTTGGTCCATGCCACGGCCGGTCGCCGCTGGGGGGCGCGCGGCCGTGGCCTGACCGGAAGGACCGAGCGATGCCGACCCACAAGGACTTCAAGCGCCTGGTGCGCAGGCGCATGCAGAAGACGGGCGAGTCCTACACCGCCGCCCGCGCGCAGCTCCTCAAGACCGCTTCCTCCCCCAAGGCCCGACCTGCGTCGCCACCCAACTACGCCAAGCTCGCCGGCATGAGCGACGCCGCGCTCAAGGCGCGCACCGGCTGCACCTGGGAGCGGTGGGTGAAGGCGCTGGACCACGTGAACGCCCACACCTGGCCGCACCGCAAGATCGCCGAGCACGTCCACGAGAAGTACAAGGTGTCGGGCTGGTGGGCCCAGACCGTCACCGTGGGCTACGAGCGCATCCGCGGGCTGCGCGAGATCGGGCAGCGCCGGGGCGGGGCCTACGAGGCCACCAAGAGCCGCACCTTCGGCGTGACCGTGACGGCGCTCTACGACGCCTTCACCGCGGCTCGCCGGCGGGCGCGGTGGCTGCCGGACGTCAAGCTCACCGTGCGCAAGGCCACGCCCCACCGCTCCGTGCGGATCACCTGGGAGGACGGGACATCGGTGGAGGTCTGGCTCACGGCCAAGGGGGCCGGGAAGAGCACGGCCCAGATCCAGCATCGCAAGCTGCCGGATCGGGAGACCGCGGCCCGCATGAAGGAGTACTGGGCCGCGCGGCTGGATGTGCTCGGGAAGCTGCTGACGGTGTAACTCCGGATGCAGGAGCGAAGGGCCGGCCGCGGGCCGGCCCTTCGCATGACCGGCGCCGGGCCCGGCCTACCAGCCCTCGTCGGCGGTCGGCCCGTAGATCGAAGGGAGCGGCACGTCCAGCAGGCGCAGGTAGACGGAAAGCTGTCCCCGGTGGTGCACCAGGTGGTTGACGTTCTGGCGCATCACCGCCAGCCGCGGCAGGGTGAAGAACACGCGCTCGCCGGCCTTGAGCGACCAGGGGACCATGAAGTCCTCGTCCCGCGCCCGCGCGAGCGCCTCGCGCGCCTCCCTGGCGTTGCGATCGAACTCGGCGAGCAGCGTCTCCGTCTTCTCCAGGCTGTAGCCCTGGAAGCCGCTCAAGTCGAGCACGGTCTGCTTCATGGTCACGGTCAGCCAGCCCGGCATGCGGGACACGAGCTGCGCCAGGTGCCCCAGGGGGAACGACTTCGGGTGCGGCTTCCAGGCCCCCTTCTCGCTCGGCACCCGCTCGAGCAGCCGGCGGGTGGTGGGCAGCTCCACGTCGAGCTCGGAAAGGAGCGATGCCGAGATGCTGCCGGGAGGGTTCATCAGGGTGCTCATCGGGGGCCTCGCGAGGGAGGGGTGAGTGCGCGCCAACACCGGAATCCGCGGCTCCATGGTAGCACCATGGCTTCGGCCGTTACGGCGCGGCGACGGCGCTGGGGCGGGCGCCGGAGGGACCGCCCGAGGTCAATCGCGGAGGATGATCTTGCTCGACGCCGTCGCGCCGCCAGCCTCGAGCCGGGCCAGGTAGACGCCGGGCGGAAGGCCTCGCGGGCTCCATCGAGCCTCGTGCCAGCCGGCGGGAAGGCGCGCCTCGACCAACCTGGCCACGTGGCGGCCCAGGATGTCGAGGATGCCGAGCCGGACATGCGCCTCCTCGGGCAGGCCGAAGCGGATCGTCGCCACGGCCGACGCCGGGTTCGCCAGGAGTCGAACCGCCAGACCCTGCGGGCGCGCCTCGATTCCTGCGGCCACCGGACTGCTGCGGAGCAGGACCGTGCAGACGATCCCGACGGCGCAGCCCTGCCCCGCGACGGAGAACGAGACGTCGAGCAGTTCGTCGGCGGTGAGGCTGCTCTCGGCGACCCACGAGAGGCCCGCGTCCTCGGTTCGGAGGATTGCGCCCCCGCTGCCCACCACCCATCCCGTGGCCGGGCCGGTGAAGTGAAGCGAGTTCAGCGACGCCTCGGTCCCCGGGCTTCGGGGAAACCAGGTGGTCCCTCCGTCCTCGGTGAAGAGGAGCGTCCCGCGGCTCCCGGCGATCCAGCCCCGCGAAGCCGAGTTGAAGAACGCTCCCCGCAGGTTCTCCGTGGTGCCACTGGGCTGCGACTCCCAGGTCGAGCCGCCGTCGGTCGTGGCGCGAATCACACCGCCCTCACCCACAAGCCAGGCGCGGCCGGTTCCGCTGGCCGCAGAGCCCAGGAAAAGCGGCGTCTCCGGCATCGGCCAGCTCCCAGGTCGCCCCGCCGTCCGTCGAACGCAGCACCGTGCCGAACCCGGCGGCGACCGCCATGCCGCCTTCGCCCAGCGCGACGGTCCGGAGGTCGCTCGTGGTGTTGGTCTCGACTTCGCTCCACGACTGTCCGCCGTCGGTGGTGCGAAGTATGAGGCCGCCGTCGCCCACGGCCAGGCCCAAGGAGGCGCCCCGGAACCCCACGTCATGGAGGGACCGGCTCACCCGGAGCAGCGGGGCCCAGCTGCTCCCCCCGTCGCCGGAATGGAGGAGGTAGCCTTCGCCGGCCACGAAGCCGTTCTCGGCGTCGCTGAACGCGACGGCCTCGAAGTTGATGCTCGTGCAGACGCCGCGCGACACCCAGTCCTGGGCCCAGGGGGCTGCGGGCGTTGCGAGGAGGGGGAGAACGACTGCTGCGGGACGCAAGAATCCGCAAGGGAGGTTGAGGTTCATGGGAGCCTCCTGCCGGCTCGTTCGTAGCCTTCGCTCGGATGCCGAGGATCAGCCGGCAGCGGCGCCCCGTCAAGCGCCGCGTGAAGCAGGCGCCGCCGGGGGTCATTGCCGCGGCGCACGGCCAGCCCGCCACTCCGGGGTTTGCGCCGGCGCCCCCGCCGCACAGCCCGCTCGCGCGAGCGCTTGCGCTCGGTCCTGCCCCGTCCCCGACGGTGAGGCAGACGGCACCTGTTCGTGCCCCGGCAGGCACCAGCCCCGCCCGGCACGCGATGACCTCGGGCGGCCACGCGGTGCACGCCGAGGCAAGCTCGCATGGTGGCGCAGCCGCGACTCGGCGACGGGGGGGCGGGCGGAGCAACGCGCGAGATCGGCCGCCGTGCACCGGGCAGTCGCGCTTGGGATGCCCGAACTGCCCGCAACCTCAGGGGTTCATCGCCGCGACCGCCAGCGGTCGCGCGATCGCAATCTCGCCGTTCGCGTCAGCCTCATCGAGCGGGTGTAGCGCCCGACCGGCGCCCGCGGGCCCTGCTGGCCGCAAGCAGCACGGCCCCCAGCACCATCCACACCACCCACGCCGCCCGCGTCGCCGCCACCGCGGGGCGCCACCCCGGCGGCTCGTAGCGCATGGAGAGCCGGTGCCGGCCCGCGGGCACCTGCACGCCCCGCACCAGCTGGTTCACCCGGTAGAGCGGTGTTGCGCGCCCGTCAATCTCCGCCCGCCACCCGGAGTCGTAGCTGTCCGCCACCACCACGAAGGCGGGCCCCGCCGCCTCGGTGTCGAGGGTAACGCGGTCCGGCCCGTCCTCCACCCAGCGGATGGCGCAGCCCGCCGAGCCCGGGTAGGCGCCCGCCGCCGCCGGGTCGGCCGCCAGCGCCAGCCGGTCGGGCTGGAACGCCCGGGACAGCATGCGCTCGACCACGGCCACGTCGTTGCCGGGGGCCGTCACCCGCTCCACCGCGTAGGCGCGCCCCAGCGCGCCGCGCAGCCGGTAGACCACCTCGTCGCCGCGCGCGGCCCCGGGGCGGAAGAGC
>JBBIHL010000135.1:0-4157 GCA_037447075.1 Candidatus Eiseniibacteriota bacterium
GACTACTTGGCCGCCGGCGCCGCCACCGGCTTCACCGCGTCGGCCTGGACCGACTTCATGCCGTGGCGCGAGAAAACCGGGCCCGTGATCTCCACGAACTGCGCCGCCAGGTCCTTGCACTGGTTGTAGGCGTCGAGATTGTCGTGGTTCTGCGTAATCAGGTAGAGCTCGCCGCCTTCGGTCAGCAGGCCCATGGGCATGCCGTTGGCGATGCACTTCGCCGCGCACTCCTTGTGCTTCTGGCCGCGGGCCTCGTGCCCCATGTAGCAGCCGGTGTCCACCACCTCGCCCTTGAGCGTCCTGGTCGCGCCCTTCCCCACGGACTTGCCCTTGGCCTCGGCCTCGGCCCGGGCCCCGGTCGCCAGCAGCACCCACGCCGCCGCGACCAGCAGGGTGACGGACCACGCTCCTCTCGGGAACCGCTTCATGTCTGCCGCCTCCTTGTCATGGATGCGCGCCGCGCGCGGCCTGGGAGCCGGCGCGCCGCGCGTCACGCGATTGCCCGGGATCATAAGCACGGCCGGCGGGGGGCCGCACCGGTCCGCGTGTTTGTTTGCAGAGGTTTGACCGTCCGGCGCGGACCGGTGCTTCAGCTGAGCTCCAGGTGCTTGAGATCGACGGGACCAAACACGCCGCCCCCCTGGCCCCCGAAGATCTCCCGGCCACGCCGCAGGCTCTCGGCCGGCACGTCGAGCACCGGGAGGCCGATCTCGTCAACCGCGGCCGGCTTGGGCGTGGTCGGCAGGGAGAAGCGCTCGCCCGCCAGGTAGTCCTCGAACTCGTCCAGCGTCCAGGCGAACAGCGCGTCCACCTCCCACACCAGGCGGACCTCCTTGCCGCGCACCAGGTCGGGCGGGTCGTCGGGCCCGGCGCCGCGAAACGAGGCCACCGCGCAGCAGTCGCAGCCGAACCAGAAGTTGGGCTCCCCCTTGAGCACCAGGTGCTCCGCCACCCGAGCCTCGGCGGGCGCGTCCTTCCAGACGTTGGCCATGAGCTCGCTCAGCGCGAACAGGTGGCGCAGCAGCGCCATCGGGTCGTCCGTGGAGGCGCCCCGCAGGCCGCCGCCCACCACGCGCAGGTTGCGCACGGCCTCCAGACGCACCCAGGAGGAGCGCCGGTCCACCAGCGCCCCCAGTTCCCGCAGCGTCTGCTCCAGCCGTTCCCGCACCGCGGTCAGCACCTCGTCGAAGGTGCCGGACTTGCGCTCCAGGAAGTCCACGGTCCGGCGCATGGCCTGGTTGAGCGGCAGGTACGCGCCCCGCAGCGTGCTCCAGTCCTCGCTCAAGCGCTGCTTCGCGATGACGTCCCAGTCTGCCATGGGTCCAGCTCTCCCCGCTTGTGACCTCCGAATCGTCGAACCCGGCCAGTATAGCGTCCGGGCCGGGCCTTCGCCAGCCGAGGGCGGCGTGCTAGTGTTCCGATCCGGAAGTTCCGCGTCGCAGGGGCGGGCGAACGTGGTCGCGTTCCCGGCCCGGACGGCGGATCGCGGATTCCCGGCCCCCTTGGAGAGCCCGCTGTGCGCGACCCGCGCTGCGCCCGACTCGCCCAGGTGATCGTCGGCCATTCGACCCGGCTGCAGGCGGGCGAGACGGTGATGATCGAAGCCTTCGACCTCTGCGGCGGGCTGGTGCTGGAGATCGTGGAGGCGGCCCAGCAGGTCGGCGCGCACCCCTACGTGCAGCTGCGCAGCAACGAGGTGCTGCGCTCCCTGCTGCGCGGAGGGAGCGAGCCCCAGTTCCGGCTGATGGGCGAGATCGACCGCTACGCCATGGAGCGCATGAACGCCTACGTGGGGATCCGCGCCGCGCACAACGTTTCGGAGCTTTCCGACGTGGCGGGGGACCGCATGCGGCTCTACACCGAGCACGTTCAGAAGAAGGTGCACTTCGACTGGCGGGTCCCGCGCACGCGCTGGGTGGTGCTGCGCTACCCCACCGCATCCATGGCACAGCAGGCCGGCATGAGCACCTCCCAGTTCGAGGACTTCTACTTCCGCGTCTGCACGCTCGACTATGGCCGCATGTCGGCCGCGATGGAACCGCTGAAGTGGCGCATGGAGCGCACCGACCGCGTGCGTCTGCGGGGGCCGGGCACGGACCTGCACTTCAGCATCAAGGACATCGGCGTCGTCAAGTGCGAGGGGGCCCGCAACCTGCCCGACGGCGAGTGCTACACCGCGCCGGTGCGCGACTCGGTGGAAGGGACGATCGCATTCAACACGCCGTCGCTCTACCTGGGCACCACGTTCGAGAACCTCCGGCTCACCTTCCGGGGCGGCCGCGTGGTGATGGCGCAGGGCTCGCCGCAGGCACGCCTGGAGGAGATCCTCGACACCGACGAGGGGGCTCGCTACGTGGGCGAGTTCTCGCTGGGCTTCAACCCCTCCATCACCCGGCCCATGAAGGACACGCTCTTCGACGAGAAGATCGCCGGGTCGCTGCACCTCACCCCGGGCAACGCCTACGACAACGCCGACAACGGCAACCGCTCCCAGATCCACTGGGACATGGTGCTCATCCAGACTCCGGAGTACGGGGGCGGCGAGGTGTGGTTCGACGGGGAGCGCGTGCGCGCGGACGGCCGCTTCGTGGTTCCCGACCTGGAGGGGCTGAACCCGGAGAACCTGGCCGGCTGACGGCGTGCGGCCGCCGCCGCGCGGCGCCTACGGGGCCAGCACCAGGCGCACGACCCGCCGCGTTCCGGCGGCGGTGAGGCGGGCGAAGTAGAGCCAGCGACCCGGCGCGAGGTCCGCGTGCGGCTCGAGGGTCACGACCCGCACCCCGGCCGGCAGCTCCTCGTCGAGCAGCGTGCGCACGCGGCGTCCGGCCAGGTCGAAGAGCTCGACCCGCGCCCGGCCCGCCTGCGGCATCTCGATCGCCAGCCCGGGGCCGGCGGCCAGCGGCGTGCGAGGGAGCATGCGGAAGTGGACCACGCCGCCGTCCCCGTCGTCGCCCTCGAAGTAGCGCTTGCCGCCCCGCAGGGGGCGGGTGGCCGGCACGGTCTCGAGCACCTCGGACTGCAAGGTGCCGTCGCTCAGCCGCACGACGTACTCCGGGTAGGGGTCCAAGTCACCCGCGTCGTCCTCGTTCTGCACCAGCCAGGGGAGCGAGTGGAGGCGCGCGGCGAAGGTCACGGATTCGGGGAACCCGTGGGCGAGGTTGTCGAGTCGGGCCATCGTGCCATCCGCGTCCCGCTCCCACAGCTCCAGCCCCACGGAGCGGCCGATGCAGCCCACGCATTCCAGGTAGAGCTTCACCAACCCTCCGAGCCGGGTCGGGTTCTCGCTCCAGTACATCGTGTAGACGTGGAAGGTGTCGGGCTGGGCAAGCCCGAAGCTGTCGCTGGTGGCCGACCACACGATCTGCCGCACGTCCACGCGATCGAAGTTGTCGAACGCGAAGTAGTCCGCCAGGCCGTCGCTCAACGCCTCGGAGGCGAACCAGGTCTGCGTGTCGCGACCCACCATCCAGGAGAGCCGTCCCCGGTAGGTCCAGCCGCCGCGCGGGTCGCTCGAGGTGGCGAACACGATCGGCTGCCCCGAGTTCGTGGTCCAGAACAGGTAGTAGAGCCCGTTGTGCGAGATGACGTGGGGCGACTCCGCCAGCGGGCTGAACGACGTGGCGGCGTCGGTCACCGGGATCGGGCCCTGGTCCTGCCACGAGGTCAGGTCCGGGCCCGACGCCAGCCCCACCGCCATGTTGTCCGGGTCCGCGGCCTGGCGGCCCGCGTAGAACAACAGGAAGCCCGGCTGGAACGGATCGCGCATCACGAACGGATCGCGCAGGTCGCCGCCCAGGGGCTGCGACGGGTCGCAGTAGGTCCAGGGGGCGCTGGCGCAGGTCCACGCCGGGGACGGCTGGCGGGTCCACAGGTTGAGATTGCTGGAGACCGCCACGCCGATGGACTGCACCAGGACGTTGGAGACCGAATCCTGGGTGACGCCCGTGTAGAACATGTAGTAGAGACCCGCGTCCTCGATGACGTGGGGGGACCACACGTGGGTCTGCTCCCACAGGCCGTCGCTCACGTCCAGCACGGGCGCCAGCTCCGCCCAGCTCCAGAAGTCCTTGGTCACCGCGTGCCCGAAGCGGAATTCGTTCCGGGTGGCCGTGGCGCTGGTGTCGAACTGGGTGTAGAAGAGGTGGTAGTTGCCATCC
>JBBIHL010000135.1:4197-7456 GCA_037447075.1 Candidatus Eiseniibacteriota bacterium
CGCCTGCGCGCCGCACGCCGCGAGCAGTGAGAGGGCGGCCACCGCCAGGAGGGAACGGAGAGCGCGCAGTCTGGGCTCCCGGGCCCGCATGGGCCCACCGGAGACGACGAGCGAGTTGAGGGCCTGGGGCCCCGGATGCCGCCAATTATCCCCGCAGGCCGCCGGCAGGGTCAAGGGCACCGGGGCCCGACCGCGGGCGTGCGGCCACGCCCGTGGCCGGCCCCGCCGAGGGCGCGAACCGGACCGGAGTCCGCGGCGGACCCGGATCACCTGCTAGAACAGCTCGCCCTGGTCCCAGCAGCTGCGGGGCTCCACCACGGGAAGCCCCAGCCGGCGCTTCATGTCGGCGGCGGAGGCCGGCGAGTGCCCGGCCCAGTGGTTGTTGAAGTAACCGTAGACCTCGCGCACCCGGGGGAGCGCGGCTTTCACGTCGCGTTCCCATGCATCGTGCTCGCGATCCCGGGCGATCTGCAGCCGGTCGTAGCGCTCGACGGCCCGCCGGTCCCCCATCCATCGCAGGTAGAGGAAGTCCGCGGTCACCGCCGGGTCCCGCGGCAGGTCGAGCCAATCGATCCAGGCCAGCGCGACGCGGCGCTCGGCCGCCAGCCGGCGGGTCTCCTCGCCATGCCAGGAGCGGTGGCGCACCTCCACGGCGTAGCGAAAACCGGGGGGCAGACCGTCGAGGAACTCCTCCAGGATCGCGCGCCGGTCGGCGTGGAAGCCCGGGGGCAGCTGGACCAGCAGCGGTCCAAGCCTCTCCCCCAGCCCGGCCATGGCCTCCACGAAGCGCCGCGCCTCGTCCCCGACCCCCCGCAGCCCCGCCTCGTGGGTGATGGCCTTCGGGAACTTGGCGGCGAAGCGGAACTCCGGGGGTGTGGCGCGGACCCAGCCCCGCACCAGCGTGGGGCGAGGCGCGTGATAGAACGTGGTGTCGAGCTCCACGGTGTCGAACACCCGGGAGTAGAAGGGGAGGTACTCCTCCTGCCGGGTGCCCGGTGGATAGAACACGCCCACCCAGTCGGGATAGCTCCACCCCTGGGTCCCGAGGAGGACGCGGACGGGGCGCGTCGCCGCGGCGGCGCTCAGGGAGCCCACGGGCGTGGGCCTCGGCATGCCTGCCCCCGGGCTACGCGTCGCGTCCCGGCGCGACCAGAAGCGCCCGGTAGAGGTCCGGCCGGCGGTTGGCAAAGATGGGGGTGCGGCGCGTGATGCGCTTGCGGCGCGCGCGGCCCAGCTCGCAGTCCGCCGCCCGCGCGACCGCCTCGCGCGCCCCCGCGCGGGCCAGGATGCGCCCGTCCGGGCCCACCACCTGGCTGCGGCCGGTGAAGGCGATCGTCAGCCCGGGCCGACGGTCGGCACCGGTCCGGTTGGCGGTGACGGCGTAGACCCGGTTCTCGAGCGCCCTCACCACCATCCCGTCCTGGGCCTGGGCGAAGACGAGGTTGGAGGGATGGGCGATCACGTCGGCGCCCAGCAGGGCCAGCACGCGGGCGCTCTCCGGAAAGCGCCAGTCGAAGCAGATCATCATGCCGACGCGGGCCGGTCCCACCCGGTGGACCGCGAATCGCGTGTCGCCCGGCGTGAAGAACAGGCGCTCCCGCTCGAACAGGTGGGCCTTGCGGTAGACGGCCCGCACCCCCTGCGGCCCCACCAGCATCGCCGAGTTGTAGAGACGCCCCCGCCACCGCTCGGCGAACCCGCTCACCAGGTGGGCGCGTCGCCGCCGGGCCTCGGCGCGCAGGGCGGCCGCGGTGGGACCGCTCGCCGCGTCCTCGGCCAGGGACTCGGCCTCGGCGCGCGAGCGGAACGCGTAGCCCGAGGCCCACAGCTCGGGAAGCACGATCAGGTCGGCCTCGACGGCGGCCATGAGCGCGCGCGCGCGCTCCAGGTTCTCGCCGGGCGCGCCGAAGCGGGGGGCGCCCTGCACGAAGGCCACGCGAAACGCCGTCACGGGCGGCCGACCGTAGCGGCTGGGCGGCCGCCCGGCAAGTCGAAGGGCCGTTCCGGTGGGTCGTCCGGGGAGCCCAGTTGGCCCGGGGTGCGGCGGTCGGGCCGGTGGGCCGTGGCCCGCCTGGCCCCGTCCAGCCCTAGTCGCCCGGCGGCCCCCACTCCACCGTGGCCCCCTCGCTGCCGGCCCCCGCCAGGGGAGCGCCGGCGCACACCGCGAGCTTCACCAGGAGGACCGCGGAGGCGCTCACCAGGTGGATGGTGGTGGGGGTGAGCAGCGCGAAGAAGCTCCCGCCCTGCATGTTGAGGAAGTCGGAGACCCGCTGCGAGTCGCGCTGCAGGGGCATCCAGAGGCGGCCGTGAAGCACCGTGCCGTCCACCAGGCGCACCTCGGCCAGCTCCTCGCGCGCCGGCCCGAAGCCGCGGCTCAAGACGTCGGTGGAGATCACGTTGGGGCCGGGCGTGACCCGGGTGAGCTTCCCCTTGTTCACCAGGTGGATCTGCCCGGCCTCGCCCACCGCCACCGGCAGGAACCGGCTGCTCTCGTTGAGCCGCTCGAGCACGGTCTGGTGGCGGTGGCCCGCGCCGTCCAGGTCCAGGAAGATCTGCCCCTGGAAGCCCTTGAGCTCGTCGGACCAGAGCACCACGGGCACGCGGCGCTTGGGCACGAAGTGATCGATCGAGACCGTCATGTACCCACCGCTCCGCCGAGCGGATCGGCGGTGTCCGAGCCGGGAGCGAGCGGCACGGGAGGCGAGGGCTGCATGACCCGGACCCGCATGACCGCCTGGGCGTTGATCAGGTGGGCGGTACCCCCCGCGATGAGCGGGAAGAAGCGGTCCACCTGGTCGTTGAGGAAATCCGAGACGCGCTGGCTCTCGTGGGTGAGCGCCATCCACAGCGTGCCCATCAGCGTGCTGCCGTCCCGAAAGACCACCTCCACCCCTTCCTGGCGGGAAAGCCGCGCCTCGCGCGGGAACATCTCGGTGCGTTCGGCGCCCGCCCCCGGGGTCACGCGGAAGACGAACGGCTTGTGGATGAGCTCGATGCCGCCGCCCTCTCCCACCCCTAGAGGGATGAACGGCAGGTTCTCGTTGAGCTTCTCGAGCAGCGTCTGGCAGTGCTGGCCGCCGCCGCGCTGGTCCAGGAACAGGTGCCCGCGCCACATCCGCCGGCTGTCCATCCACACCACCACGGGCACGCGCCGCTTGGGGACGTAGTACATGCTGTCCGCTCTCCGGGGTCCGCACCGTAAGCAAGCTCTCTGCCGAGCCCCGCCGTGGCGCAAGCCGCGACCGACGCGCGCTCCCGG
>JBBIHL010000135.1:7486-7920 GCA_037447075.1 Candidatus Eiseniibacteriota bacterium
CGACGCCTCCACCCTCCGGATGCAAACTGCACGGTCCGGCGCCGCGAACCGGCCGACCTGCACGCCGGCCCGACGGCGCGGCTGACCGCTGGCCCCGGGTCGGGTAGACTGGCGACGTGGCGGCACTGCGGCGCGAGTCGGCTCGACCCCTGCGGCTGCGCGCGCCCCGGATCGCGGTCGGCGGGCTGGCGCTCTGGGCGGCCGGCTTCGCGTTGCGGCTGGGCTACATGCTGCTCGCCGTGGGCCCGGACGCCCGCCCGGCGTCCGACTCGGTCCTCTACGACGCGGTGGCCTGGAACCTGGCGCTCCTCTTCCTCGTGCTCCTCTATGTCTACCCGCTGCGGTTCCTCGCGTCGGCCCTCTGCCAGATGTTCGGCCTCGGCGGGGCGCCGCGGGGCCTCCTGCCGGGCGAGGTGGCCGCGGGGCTGCGCGGC
>JBBIHL010000136.1:0-7893 GCA_037447075.1 Candidatus Eiseniibacteriota bacterium
GCCCGCTTCCAGGCGGCCGGGAAGACCTTCTCGAAGCGGATCACCGTGCTGCGGTGACCGGCGGCGCGTAGCCGGAGCAGCCGCGACCCGGGGCGAGCGCTCCGGGCCGCGGCGTTCCCGGGGGGACGACCGCCCCGGCGGCGCAGCCGGCGGACCCCGTGACGGGGCCCGGGCCGATGCCCCCCGGCGTGACTTTCCGGCGACCAGTGACTCCATAGTAGTCGAGACCGGCCGCCGCCGCGCGGGTCCTTTGACAGCTGCTCGCGCGGCGGCGTAGCCTTCTCCTGGAGCCCCCATGCGACTGTGCTGCAGCGTCTTGCTTCCTGGCGATCCATCGGCAAGGCACTTCCCCGGCCCGCCAGGCCGCAAGGCGCGCACGGGGCACACGCCCCGGGCCGTGCGTCATCGGAGCATCGTCGCGGCTCCGCTCTCCTGCTTTCCCAGCCATCGGCCGGCGCCCCCGCCGGCCGGCCCCACCCAAGCCGTCGTCCGCTCGCGCGGATGACCGGGAGGTCCCTCATGTCGCACCGTCATCGTCTGTATTCCGCCCTCCTCGCGCTCACCACCCTGGGCTGGTCGGCCGCCGCCCTGGCCGAATCGGATGAGGTCAAGGCCTCGGCCAAAGCGGTCCCGGGGGCGACGACGCAGGCCCAGCCGTTCAAGGCGGGCGAGAGAGCGAGCGCGCCCGCGGCCCAGCAGACCGTCAAGCCGCCGCTGACGGCCGAGGAGAAGGCGCTGCTCGCCATCGAGGAGGAGGGCCGCCAGGAGGTGCTCGAGCTGGTCAAGAGCCTCGAAGGGATGCCCGACGGCCCGGCGCGCCGCGCCTTGGAGAGGAAGGCCGTCCAGCTCAAGCGGGACCACTACGTGCGGCTGCTGCGCGCCAAGGTGGACTTCGCCCGGGCGCGCGGCGACTTCGCCGCGGTCCAGCAGGGCGAGGCCATCATCAGCTCGATCCTCAACCCCCGCCCGGCGGCCTCCGCCACCGTGGCCCGGCCGGCCCCGGACCAGGCGCGGGTGAAGGAAGGAGGCCGGCCATGAGCCGCACCCGCATCGCAACCCTCGCGGCCGTCGCGCTGGCCTGGGCGCTGCCGGCCATGGCGATCATGATCCAGGTGCCGATGGACCAGCTGGTGGCCTCCTCCTCCTCCATCGTGCGCGGCAAGGTCACCGGCCTCGACAGCCACTGGACCGAGGACCACGCCCTCATCGTGACCGACGTGAAGTTCCTGGTGAGCGAGGACTGGGGCGGGAGGGTGGCCCCCGGCACCACCCTCACCCTGCAGGTCAGGGGCGGCGAGGTGGGCGAGATCGGGATGCGCCAGGAGCACCAGCCGGTGTTCCGCCAGGACCAGGAAGCCCTGCTCTTCCTCACCGAGACCCCGGGCGCCCGCTGGGCGATCAGCCACGACGAGCAGGGGGTCTACACCGTCCAGGGCAGTCAGGTGGTCGCATTCGACGGGCAGCGCGCGCCGCTCACCACGTTCCGCTCGGTCATCCGGAACCTGGTCCGGCCGCGCCAGCGCTAGCTCGGCCGACTCCGCACTCTCGACAGGAGGTTCCCGTGAGACGCGATCTCTGGAGGGAGCTGGCCCTGGCGGCCGCCCTCATCGGCTTGCCGGCTGCGGCCGTGGCCCAGCCGGTCATCACCAGCATCACCCCCAACCCATCCTCGGCCAACACCGGCGTCTTCGTCCACGTGGCGGGCAGCAACTTCGGCGGTCCATTCGACGTGGTCACCTTCCCGGGCGGCGCCGGCGTGATCCCCGGCCTGTTCGGCAGCTACGGCCCCGGCTACGTGGACGTGCGGGTGCCCGCCACCTGGAGCGGCGACGTGACCGTGACCGCGTCAGGCGGCGGCACCAGCGCCGGCTTCAACCACGACATCACCTTCAACAACTCCGGGCAGTACTGGCCCGGGGCCTTCACCTGGTTCCTCAACCAGAACGGCGCCCCCGGCTGCACCGTGGATCAGACCCGCGACGCGCTCATCACCGGCTACAACGCCTGGCAGTGCGCCTCCGGCGTCTCCATGTCCTACGGGGGCACCACCGCCGTGGCCACCACCGCCCAGGACGGCACCAACTGCCGCTACTGGGCCAACTCGGGCTGGAGCCCGGGGACCATCGCCGTCGCCACCTGGTGGTACAACACCTCCACCAACCAGATCGTCGAGGCCGACATCGCCTTCAACTCCCAGCACTACACCTGGAGTTGCGCCGGGGCGGCCGGCTCCATGGACGTGGGCAACATCGGTACCCACGAGGAGGGCCACACCATCGGGCTGCTGGACATGTACGGCGCCGCCGATGTGGCCAAGACGATGTACGGTTACGGCTTCAACGGCGAGACCCAGAAGCAGACGCTCCACGAGCACGACGTGCTGGGGGCGGAGTTCATCTACCCCCACGGCGGCCGCGCCAACTTCACGGCGGGCACGCCCGGCGGCTGGTACGGCCCGCTGGTCCCCCGGAACACAGCCGACGCCACCGGGAGCTTCGCTCCGCTGCCGCCGATCCTCGACGGCAACACCACCAGCTACGTGAACGCCGGCATGACCAACAACGGGTTCGACTGCGCGGCCCCCTACGGGCTCAACAACCTGTGGGTGGACGACGCGAACACGTGGTGGAACAGCTGGGGCGGCGTCTGGGGCAGCGGCGCGACCTCCGGGTGGACGAACATGGGGAACTTCATCCGGGGCGGCCGCCATACCCTGAAGTACACCATGGACGACAACAACGAGACGGTCGAGTCCAACGAGTTCGACAACGTCTACCAGACCCAGTTCGTGTGGAGCCCCTACCTGCTGGCGGACCAGTCCCCGATCTACGACTTCGCGCCGCCTCCCACGGGGCCGTTCGTCACACGAAACTGCGTGGGCTACGAGTTCACCGGCAACTGGTGGGGGTGCGTGGCCATCATGCCCACCACGCCGGGTGATGACTACGACCTGCAGCTCTTCAACGACTACGCCGGCAGCACCACCGGCTTCGCCGCGCCCGTGGCCGGCTCCGGCGACTTCAACGACAACGCGGACTTCGCGCTCGTCAACGGGAACGTGGTGGGCTTCGGGGCCACGCGCTGGGCGGGCATCTTCCGCTACTCGGTGGGCGGCGGAGGCGGCTACGTGGACGTGCAGCAGAGCAACGTGGTGGGCCTCACCCTCGTGCCGAGCACGGCCTACAACACCTACGCCTCCACCGGCACGCAGACCATGGGGGCCTACGACATCGTCAAGTTGCACGAGGTCTACCTGGGGAGCACCTCCACCACCTACACGTTCTCCCTGCTGAACCTCTCGGGCAGCGCCGATCTCAACATCAGCCTCTACGATGCGACCGGCGACTACTTCGGGAAATTCGGGTACGCCGCAACGTCGCAGGCCGTCGGCGGCGGCACCAACGAGTCGTTCAACTACCAGCCCCCGGTGACGGGCTACTACGCCGTGGTGGTCTGGAAGCGGAACAGCAACGACCTCGGCCTGGCCAACGATTACGAGCTGCGGGTAGGCCCCGCGCTCTCGAACCTGAACGCCACCGTCACGCCGGGCGGCTTCTCGTCACCCGCCGTGCCCCGGAACCTTGCCGACGCGTCGCTCAACAACGCCGTCCTCACGCCCACGCTGGACGGCAACAGTAACAACACCTACTTCAACTGGGCCACGCAACAGGAGGGCCCCAACCCGATGCCGGGCTGGGACAGCTACCTGATCATTGACGAGGGCGACTATCCCTACAGCTGGTTCTTCGGCATCGGCCCGGATAACCCACCCTATTTCTCGTGGCAGGCGCTCAATAACGGTCCCAACGTCGTCCGCGGCGGTCGCCACTCGCTGACCGCCATCGCGAATCTCTTTAGCGGCGCGCCAGAGTCGAATTACTCGGACAACACCTGGCGGGGCCAATGGGTGTGGAGCCCGCTGGTCACGGCCAAGAACGTGCCGAACGTCCGGCCGGCGCCGCCGTACCACAACCTGGGCTACTACTTCTGGCCCAACAGCGACGGCCTCCAGTTCACCCGGCACAGCCTCTACGCCTGGGTGGCGAGCGAGGCGGCCCAGACCGCGGGCGACGACAACGACCTCTACGTCTCGGGCAACTACTCGGGGAGCACGTCGGGGTTCGACGACGTCTGGGGCTACTCGTTCTGGCCGGGCAACCTGACCGACTTCGTCGTGGGCCACTACATCGGCACGCCGGTGACGCTCTACCCCGCCGTCTTCCGCAACTCGGCCGGCCCGAACGGCAACTACGCGTCGGACCAGAGCGATGCGGTGGGTCGTAGCCCGGGAGCGACCGGAGCCTTCGTGGACGTCCTGCTGCCCGCCAACCGGCTCACCGACGTCTACGAGGCCAACTTCGCGCCGAACACGACCTACTACATCTCGCTGCGGCGCAAGTCAGGGTCCTCGGACATCGCCTTCGAGGTGTTCCCGGGAGATGCCGGAGGCGCCTACACTCGCGGGCTGGGTGCGGCGTCCGTGCCGCTGGATGCCGATACCGACCTGCTGACCTACACGAGCGGCCCGTCCGGCACCTACTGGCCGCTGGTGGTCTACCGCGACAACGGGATCGGCTCCGACACGCCCTTGACCTACGACCTGCACTGGAACACGGCGGGTTACGTGGGAAGCGAGGTGGATGACGTTCCCAAGGCGCTGGCCTTCGCCGGAGCGGCGCCCAACCCGATGCGGGAGAAAGGCACGCTCCGCTTCGACCTGCCTACCCCGCAACGCGTCCGCCTGGAGCTGTTCGACGTCAACGGGCGGCTGGTGCGCTCGCTGGTGGACGAGACGCTCGGGCCAGGCCGGCACGCCGTCACCTGGGATGCCCGCGACGAGAGTGGGGCGCCGGTCGGCGCGGGGCTCTACTGGGCCCGCTTCCAGGCGGCCGGGAAGACCTTCTCGAAGCGGATCACCGTGCTGCGGTAGGATCGCACGCAGCTGAAGGACCCGCGGCCCGGAGCGCTTGCTCCGGGCCGCGGCGTTTCGAAGGGGCGACCTCCCGCAGCCAGCCGATCCCGTGGGCAGGGAGCGTTGCCCGGCTCCGGGCCGGGGCCTAACCTGGTGCCGATGGGAAGCCCGCCCGCGTCCACCGTCGATCGCGTCCGCCGCCGCTACGACCGGCTGGCTGCCGTCTGTCCCGTCTTCGACTGGGTCTTCTGGCTCCCGCCCGACGCGCGCGGTCGCGCGGCTCGGGCTCCAAGCCGGCGAGCGCGCACTGGAAATCGGGTGCGGGACCGGCCGCTGCTTCGCCGCGCTGCTGGGCGCCCTGGGCCCCGGTGGCCACCTCTACGGCGTGGACGCCTCCCCGGGCATGCTCGCGCGCGCACGGCGCCGGTGCGAGCGGCACGGCTGGCGGAACGTGACGCTGCTCTGTGCGGACGTCGCGGACCTGGCGCTTGCCGAGCCGGTGGAGGGCGTGCTCTTCAGCCTCTCCTACTGCGTGATGCCGGACCCGCGCGCCGCCTTGCGGCGCGCCTGGGCGCACCTGGGGCCGGGCGGGCGCCTGGTGATCCTGGATGCCCGCTCGCCGAAGCGCGGGGCCGGCCGGCTGCTGCGTCCGCTCGGCTTGTGGATCAGCCGGGCCACGGTGCTGGGCGATCCGGGCCGGCGGCCGTGGGACGACCTGGGCGAGCTGACGGATCGCGTCGAGCTGGAGGAGCTGCCCGACGGCATGTACTACCTGTGTTGCGGGACCAAGGGTTGACGCCGGCAGGGCCCGGCCCGTCGGGGCCTACCTCCGGCGCGCGCCGGGCTTTAGAAACAGCACGATCCGGTTGGTGTTGGTCCCCAGCTCGCCGTTGCGCACGCCCCAGCAGTTCGCGGTCTTGGTGAAGCGCTGGCGGTTGACGAGCACCAGCTCCGCCTGCAGCCCGGCCCGGGCGCCGCAGGGGATGACGGCCTCCTCCAGGAGGACCCGCCCGCGCCTGACCTCTCCCACCTCGAACGCCACGAAGCCGCCGGGCCGCAGCACCCGGGCGAACTCGATGAAGACCCTCGTCATCTCGGCCTTCCACTCCTCCAGGCTCTTGACCACGGTGAGCCGGACCGCCTTCGGATCGATGCCGCAGAACCAGCAGCGCAGCCAGTTGTCCGCGGCGTAGTCCACCACGTCCAGGAACGGGGGGGAGGTGACCACCAGCTCCACCGAACCGGTCTCGATCCCCGGCGTCGAGCCGGCATCCGCCGTGATGAGCCGGCAGCCGCGCGCGGCAGCCGCCAGCGCCGCGCGGGACGCCGCGTCGCAATCCGCGAGCAGGGCGCGGGTCTTGCGCAGGATGAGCGCGGGCACGCTGCGGCGCGGCGGCGACTGGCCGCGCCGCGCGTTGATCTTGCGCTGCGCCTCCACCGAGACGGCCTGGTTGGGCGGGAGGGTGTAGACCGAGAAGAACCCCGGCGAGTGGCCGGTGAGCCGGTTGACGGCCACCATCCGGATCCAGCGATCCACCCGGTCCAGGGCGCCGGCGGCCTCCCGGGCGAGGAGATGGGCCCGGAGCGCGCAGAGTTCCCGGAGCGTCTCCGGGTGATAGAAGGCGCGAAGGTCCTCCGGCCGCTCTGCAGCCTGCGAGAACGAGATCTCCTCCAGCCTGCGGCGGACCTCCTCGACGGCCGGCGGCTCCAGCCGCGGGGCCACGAGAATCGCGCTCAGCGGATTGACATCGCATCCCAGGGGCGCCCGCCCCATCAGCGCGGCCTCGAGCACCGTGGTGCCGCGTCCCATGAAGGGGTCGTAGACCCTGTCGCCGGGTCGCGTCAGCCGCTCGATGAAGAAGCCCGGGAGCTGGGGCTTGAAGCACGCGCGGTACGAGATCTCGTGCAGGCTGTGCGCCGCGCGCTGCCGGCTGGTCCAGAACTCGTTGACGAAGGTCTCGACGGACAGCGGGGCTCGCTCACCGGCCTCGACCGTCGTGGCTCGAACGTCCGTCCGCCTGTTCCGCCAGCGGAACGCCCGCAGCTCGCGGCGGAACGACTCCAGGGAGCGGGCGCCGTGGGGGCCAGTGCCCGCCACATCGAACAGCGACAGCTGCCCGGGGCTCACGGCGGCCGCCTCCCCCTCACCCCTCGGCCGCCTCGCGCAGCCGCTCCCGCGACGGGATCACGAAGCGTCCCTCGCCGGTGATGAGCACCCCCTCGCGTCCCCAGCGCGAGAGCACCCGGATCGCGGACTCCACGGTGGTGCCCACCATGTCGGCCACCTCCTGGCGCGAGAGCTGCAGCGGGATCTCCACGCCGTCCTTGCCCTCGCGCCCCATGCGCTCGGCCAGGGTGAGGAACAGCTGGGCGATGCGCGCCTCCACCCGCTGGCCACGTATCTCCTCCAGCTTGCGCGTGAGCGCCACGGTGATCTTGGTCAGCTCGCGGATGATGGCTCGGGCGAAGTCGGGATTGCGGTCCAGCAGCTCGAAGTAGTCGCGGCGCGGCAGCATCAACAAGGTCACCGGCTCCAGGCAGACCGCGCTCGCCGGATAGGGCATGTAGTTGTAGACCGCGATCGCGCCCACCGGCTCCCCCTCGCCGAAGATCTCCAGGATGATATCCCCGGCCTCCGCGTGGCGCACGATCTTGACGCGCCCCCGCACGATCAGGGTGAGGTAGTCGGCCGGGTCTCCCGCGCGCCAGAGATGGTCGCCGCGCTTGAAGTCCTTGAGCGTGGCGAGCGCCGCGATGCGCCGCTGGTCCTCGGCCGCCAGCCCGCGGAACATGGGCAGCGAGCGCACGGCGATGGTGATCCGCTCGCTCTTGATCTCCGACGTCACGCGACCTCCCCGGCGAGGGATCCGCGAGGTCGGTCCCCGCGGACCGGCAAACGCGCATGACGGGCGTCATACCGCCCTCCTCGCGGACCGTCCAACCCACACTAGCACAAACGCTTGAGCGCGCGCCCCCCGCCC
>JBBIHL010000137.1:0-7355 GCA_037447075.1 Candidatus Eiseniibacteriota bacterium
AGCGCGGCTTCGCGCGCGCGGAAGTGGTCGGCCGCGGCGTGCGTCCATTCCTCCCGCTCGCCGACCAGCGTGGAGAGCTTGGCGGGACGGCCGCCGCGCACGTAGATGCGCGTCACGCGCTTGCCGATCGTGCACATGATCTCGTAGTGCAGCGTGCGGCTCCAGCCCGCCACCTCCTCGATGCCGAGGCGCTCCTCCCCCTGCGCGCCGAACAGCACCGCTTCGTCGCCCACCTGGGCCTGGGGCACCGCGCCCAGGTCCACCATGGTCAGGTCCATGGTCACGCGCCCCAGGATCGGCACGCGCCGGCCGCCCACCAGCATCTCCCCCTGGCCCGAGAGCAGCCACGAGTAGCCGTGGCCGTAGCCCACCGCCACGACGCCCACGCGCATGGGGTGCTCCGCCGTGAAGGTGCGCCCATAGCTGATGCTCGCCCCGGCGGGCAGCTCCCGCACCTGGACCAGACGGCTCTTGAACGCCATCACCGGCTTCACCTCGGCACGCGTGCGCGCGTTGGCGGGGGCGTAGCCGTATGCAACCAGCCCCACGCGGACCCAGTCGAAGCGCGACTCGGGGAGGTTGACGAGCCCGGCGCTGTTCGCGGCATGCAGGCGCGGCGGGCGGATCCCCGCCGGCGCCAGCCGCTGGGCGAGCGCGCGGAAGCGCTTCACCTGCCCGCGGGCGAAGGAAAGATCCTCGGCATCCGCGTCGGGGAAGTGCGTGTAGAGCGAGGTCAGGCGGATGCCGGGCAGCGCCACCAGCCGGCGCAGGAACTCCTCGGCCTGCTCCTCGCGCACGCCGATGCGGCCCATGCCGGTGTCCACCTCCACGTGGCAGCGCGCCGGACGTCCATGGGCCTGGGCCTCGCGCGAGAGCGCCCGGGCGAAGTCCAGGTCGCAGACGCTCGCCGCCAGGTCGTGCGCCACCGCCTCGCCGGCCTCGCCGGGCAGGAGCGGCGACAGCACGACGATCGGGGCGGTGATCCCGGCACGCCGCAGCTCGATCCCCTCGTGGAGCGTGGCCACGCCGAAGAGCTCCACGCCTTCCTCGAGGGCCGCCTGCGCCATGTCCACGGCGCCGTGCCCGTAGGCGTCGGCCTTGACCACCAGGAGCACGTCGCACCCGGGTCCCGCCAGCCGGCGGGCCTCCCGAAGGTTCCACCCGAACTGGTCCAGATCCACCTCGACCCAGGTGGAGACGGGCATGGGCATGGCAGCCTCCCTGCGCTCGCGCGACGGCTCGCCGCGGACAATCGGGGGACTGCTAGCACAGGGTTGCGCCGCGAACAAGCGCAACCCCGGCCGCGCCTTGCCGCCCCGCGGAACCGCCGCTATCCTGGCTGCGCCATGGATCCCGAGCAGCAGTCCTTCGCCCGGCTCCTCGCCGTCTGCCGCCGCCTGCGCGGGCCGGACGGCTGCCCGTGGGACCGCGAGCAGACCCTCGAGAGCATGACGCCCTACCTGCAGGAGGAGGCCGTCGAGGCCGCCGACGCCATCGCCCGGGGACGCGCCGAGGAGATCGCCGAGGAGCTGGGCGACCTGGCCTTCCTGGCGATCTTCTGCCTGGAGATCCTGGCGGAGCGGGACGGGATCCGGACCGCCGAGGCGCTGGAGCGGGCCGCAGAGAAGCTCATCCGGCGCCACCCGCACGTCTATGGGGACGCCCAGGTCGCCGACGGCGATCACGCCTACCGCCAGTGGCAGCAGATCAAGAAGGGCGAGCAGGGCGGCGAGTCTCTGCTGGGAGAGCAGCCGCGGTCGCTGCCGGCGCTGGTCGCGGCCTACCGCATCCAGGAGAAGGCGGGGGCGGTGGGCTTCGACTGGCCCGATCCCCAAGGGACGCTGGAGAAGCTGCGCGAGGAGACGGGCGAGTTCGCCCGGGCACTGGCGGCCGGAAGGCCCGAGGACCAGGCTCACGAGCTGGGCGACCTGCTGTTCGCGGTGGTGAACCTGGCGCGCCACCTGAAGCTGGACCCCGAGCGGGAGCTGCGCTCCGCCTCGCGCCGCTTCCGGGAGCGCTTCCACCATATCGAGAGGCGCCTGGCCGAGCGCGGCCGGAGCCCGCACCAGGCGACGCTGGAGGAGATGGAGTCTCTCTGGCAGGAGGCCAAGGACGCAGGCAAGCCATCGGGGCCGGGAGACGAACCATGAGCCCGAGCGCCCCGTCGCGCGACGCCGCGCTCTTCCTGCAGCTCGTCCTGGGCCTGCAGGCCGCCGCCATGCAGGCGATGGGCAAGCTGATGAACCCGCTCACCCGCAAGGTGGAGCGCAACCTGGAGGCGGCGCGCGACGCCATCGACACCCTGGGCGCGCTCGAGGCCCGCACGAGGGGCAACCTGGAGAGCGATGAGGAGCGCGTGCTGCGCACCGTGCTCACCGAGCTGCGCATGAACTACGTGGACGAGGTGAAGAAGGCGGGGGCGGGGGAGCGCAAACCACAGGACGAGGCCGCCCCAACTTCGGGCGAGGCCTCCGCCTCGTGATCCGGCGACCCACGGGAGCGGAGACGACCGAGCAGGGAGCGGAGTGGGCCGGCGGCCTCCAGGCAGGGAGCTCCCCCTGGTGGGGCGGCCGCCCGCCCCCCTACCCCATCGCCTGCAGCACCGCGCACTTCAAGTAGTGCGTTTCGGGCACCCCCAGCAGCACCGGGTGGTCGTAGGCCTCCCGCCCCCACTCCACGAGCCGGAACGGGCGGCGCGACTTGCGGGCAGCTTCCAGCAGCACCTGCTGGAAGAGGGCATCCTCCAGGTGATGGCTGCACGAGCAGGTGAAGAGCCAGCCCGCCTCGCCCACCACCTTCATCGCCAGCCGGTTGAGCTCCCGGTAGGCGTTTGCCCCGGCGGCCAGGTGGGAGCGGGACTTGATCAGCGCCGGGGGGTCGAGGATCACGGCCCCGAACCGCTCCCCCGTGCGCTCCAGTTCGCGCAGCGCGTCGAAAGCGTCCGCCTGTCGGAAGTCGGCGCGCTCCGAGAAGCCGTTCCGCTCGGCGTTGCGGCGCGCAAGCGCGAGCGCCGGCGCCGAGCTGTCCACCCCCACGACCTCGCTCGCCCCGAGCCGCGCGGCCTGCAGCCCCCACTCCCCCTGGTAGCAGAAGAGGTCGAGGACGCGCTGGCCGGCCACCCGGCCCTGCAGGCGCCTGCGGTTCTCGCGCTGGTCCAGGAAGAGCCCGGTCTTCTGGCCGCCCAGCAGGTCCACCTCCAGGCGCAGGCCCTCCGCCTCGACCTCCAGCGGCTCCGGGAGCTCGCCCCACCACAGCTCGCGCTTGAGGGGCAAACCCTCGAGCGCCCGCAGCGGCGAGTCGGCGCACAGCACGGCGGCCCGCGGCTGCAACACCTCGCGCAGGGCCTGGGCCACCAGGTCCAGCCGCCGCTCCATCCCCAGCGTGAGGACCTGGACCGCCACGCAGTCGGCGTAGCGGTCCACCACCAGGCCGGGAAGGAAATCGGACTCGCCGTAGACCACGCGCACGGCCTGCGCGCCGGGATAGACGTGCTCCCGGTAGCGCAGGGCGCGCTCGACGCGCTTGACGAAGAAGGACGGGTTCACCTCGTCGCGGCCCCGCGTCAGGACGCGGGCGCAGATGAGCGAGCGGCGGTTGTAGTAGGCCCGACCCAGGTAGGCACCGCGGTGGTCGTAGACCTCCACCAGGTCGCCGTCCGCGGGCTCTCCCTCCACCGAGGCCACCTCATTGCTGAACACCCAGGGGTGACCGCCGCGCAGGCGGCGATCCTGGTTGCGCCGCAGGACCAGCCGGCCCAGCCGTACCGCGGGGACGGACTCGGGCGCGCTCGAAGACATGGGCCCGTGCGCGGAGCGGCCGCCGCCGTCAGGCGCGGAGCGCCTCCCGGGCCACCGGCGCGAGCGCCAGGCCCAGCAGGCGGTAGACCAGGCGGGCGGCCAGGAAGTCCGACGCCACCTGGCCGGGGATGGGCGACAGCTCCACCAGGTCGAAGCCCACGATGCGCCGCCCCTCCGCCACGGCCTTGAGCAGGTCCACGGCCTCGTACCAGTCCAGGCCGCCCGGCTCGGGCGTGCCCGTGGCCGGGAGCACGGAGGGATCGAGGCCGTCGAGGTCGAAGGTCACGTAGACCTCTTCGGTCAAGGCGTCCAGGACGGGCTTCAAGTTGCCGCGCAGCTCGCGGAAGCGGCGCGTGCTCCAGATTGGCTCGGGGTGGCGCTCCAGGTACTCGGCTTCCTCCTCGCTCATCGAGCGGACCCCCACCGACGCGGCCGGGACCAGCTCGCGCACCCGCCGCATCACGCAGGCGTGGCTGTAGGGGCTGTCCAGGTAGCGGTCGCGCATGTCGGCGTGGGCGTCGATCTGGAGCACCGAGAGGCGCGCGAAACGCTTCCTGGCTGCCGCCACGGCGCCCGCGGTGATGGAATGCTCGCCGCCCACCATGGCCAGGAGCTTGCCCTGGTCCCACACCCAGCCGGCCGCCTCGGCGACGCGCGCGCACATGGCCTCGGGGCCGGCGGCGGTGGGCTCGAGTTCGGGGAGCGTGTGGATGCCGGCCCGGTAGGTGGCGCCCACCTCCTCGTCGTAGAGCTCCATGTTCTCGGAGGCGGCCAGCAGGGCGCGCGGGCCCAGGCGAGTGCCGCCCTGGTAGGTGGTGGTGAAGTCGTAGGGCACGGGCAGCACCACGGCGCGGGCGCGCTCGCGCTCGCCGTAGGGGGCGGGAAGGGCGCCGAAGTTGTGGGCGGCTCCCGTGGTCCAGCGCGGAAGGTCCATCCGTGCCTCAAACGGCCCAGGCCCCGCCCGGCGATCGGGCCAGGGCCTGGCAGGAACCGGCAGCGGCTACGACGCTCGCGCGCGCGCAGCGCCTCTTCGCCGTAGTCGACCACCTCGCGCGACAGCAGGATCGTCGGCGCCCAGCCCTCGTGATAGAGATCCACGGCTTCGAGGGGGCGCTCGAGGTAGCTGCCGCCGAGGACGAAGATGACGTCTGCCGTGGCGAGCGCGTCTTCGGCCACGAGCCAGCGGCCCAGCTGCGGTGCCGAGAGGGCGCCGAGGGCAGCCAGGAGCGCGGCGAGGAAGGCCGCACGCAGCAAGAGACGCTTCACGCGGAGGAGGTCCGGCCCCCAGCGCGCGGGGCCGGATCAGGGAAGCTCAAACTGACAGGGGCAAACAGTCGGGCAAGGGCGTTACGACTCGATCAGGCGTACATCTCCAGCGCGGGGTCCTTTCTGCGACTCCTCGACGGCAAATTCCACGCGCTGTCCCTCGCGCAGCAGCTCGAACACCGCGCCCCGCACCGCGCTGCGATGGAAGAAGTGCTCGATGCCGGATTCATCCCGGATGAACCCGAAGCCCTTGTCGATGAGAAGCCGTGCGATTGTTCCGGTCGGCATACACGTGTCCTCCGAAAGGCCGAGACCCGAAGGAGCCGCCCTTCGGGCCGCCGCATCCACGATACCCGCGGTACCAGCAATGAGGCCGATTACACTGTGGCCACGGCGCCTCGGCCAGGCGAGGCGGGCCAGTGTAGGCATCTGGGCAACGGGAAGTCAAGGGAGGCAGGCGCGGCCGGGCACACGCATGGTTGAAGGGATAATCCTCGCGGCCGGGGCTTCCACGCGCATGGGTCGCCCCAAGGCGGCGCTGCCGATAGGGGGCCGGGGCGAGACCTGCCTCTCGCGCCTCGTCCGCACACTGCTCCTTGCGGGGATCCCTCGCATCACGGTCGTGGCCGGCGCCGGCGTGGAGGCCGTTCGGGGGGCGCTCGCGCCCCAACGCGCCGAGACGCGCGCGTTGGAGACCCCCGCGTCGGGGGCCCCGGTGCCGCCGCGCACGCGCGGTGTGCGGCTGGTCGAGCATCCCGGCTGGGCGCACGGGCAGTTGTCGTCGCTTGTGGCCGGCCTGGACGCTGCGATGGACGAGACGCTGGAAGCCGTCGTCGTAGCGCTGGTCGACGTGCCCCTGGTCGCGCCCGAGACCGTCCGCGCCCTGATCGGCGCCTGGCGCCGGCAGCGGCCGCCCATCACGCGGCCTGTCTCCGGAGATCGGCACGGACATCCCGTGATCTTCGATCGAGCGGTCTTCGAGGAGCTTCGACAGGCCGACCCTGCCGTGGGGGCCAAGGCGGTCTTTGCGGCCCACAGCGGGGAAGTGCTCGACGTGGAAGTGCGAGATCCTGGGGCGTTCCAGGATCTCGACACTCCCGAGGACTACGCCGCGGCTACCGGCTACCGGCAGACTGGCTGAACCCCCTGGCCGCGGATCTGCATGAAGACCTTGTTCGTGGCGTCGATGTGGCCGCAGCCGTTCAGGCGATAGCGCAGGTACTCCATCACCCACACGACGATGCCCTCGTTGTCCACGAACGAGGTGATGGCCGGCCGCCCGAGTCTGTCGCGGTACACCGCGTTGAGGTCGGTCATGAACACCAGGGGCTCGTTGCGCGCCGGGAAGGGAATCGGCCCGGGGGGTGTCAGCGCGCACACGCCGTAAGTGATCTGGTCGGTGATCTGGAGGAACACGCGCTCCTGCGCGACGGCATGCGTGCACTGGCCCACGCGGTAGCGCGTGTACTCGGGCACCCACACGCCGGCGCCCTCCGGGTCGATGTAAGTCGTGAAGCCCGGCGCCCGCAGCTCGTCGCGGTACAGGGCGATCAGGCGGACGATGAAGTCGGCCGTTTCGTTGCGCGGTGGGAACGCGACGTTCGACGTGATGCCGGCGCCGTAGAGCGCGCGTGCGCCGTTGATGTCGTCGGTCTGCAGCGAGTCGATGTCGCTGACGAACGCGTTCATGATCGCCGATACGCTCTGGCCGTGCTCATCCGGGTGGTCCAGGCCCAGCGAGTGGCCGGCCTCGTGAATCATCACGCGCAGGAAGTCCACGATGCCGGATCGGCGCGGACCTCGGTACGAGTTACACGTCCGGGCGCTGTTGAACACGATATCCGACTCGAGGCGCGCGTTGTCCGACACGCGGAACCAATTCGTCGTGACCGCGAGCGTGTTCGCGCCGAATGCCTCGCCGTAGACCGTGCTGTTGAACGTGACCGTGTTCACGCGGTTGCCGTCGGCGTCGGGTGCCGTGGAGTTCGGCACGGCCGAGAACGTCACGAGCTGGATGTGCACGTTCCATGCAGCCAGGCCGTTGGTGGCCACCTGGTTCCAACTGGTCGAGCCGTCAATCCAGCCGCCGGAGGGAGACCCCGACCCCAGCTCCAGATGCATCGTGATCGTGCCGTTCGGCCATTTCTGGGCGAGCAGGGAGTAGCCGCGCGCCGGCATGGAGTTGGAGGCCACGATGGCCAGCGCGGCGGCGAGGGCGGCGATGAGACGGGAGGTCCTGATCATCGCGCCCTCCCCGCCGTCCCGGCCCGCGCAGCATACCGCGGCGGGGCG
>JBBIHL010000137.1:7365-7873 GCA_037447075.1 Candidatus Eiseniibacteriota bacterium
ACGCGGCCCATCACCTGCGCCTTGAAGTCCGAGAGCCGCATGGCCGGCACGCCGAACTGCGCCGGCGCCCGCTCGGGTCCCAGCTGCGCGGGCGTCACGAGCGCCCGCCCGTCGAACGTCCGCACGCGATCGATGCCGCTGGCCGGCTCGCGTTCGATCCGCATCCGCCCGTGCATGAACCCGACGAGCGGGCTCACCACGCGCACCGTCTCGCCGACGAACAGCACGTCGCGCTGACCCATCGAGAACCGGGGCACGCCGACGACCTCCATGACGAGGCCGTCCAGCGTGCCGCCCAGGAATTCGAGCTGCGTGATCGGGCCGACCTGTCCCTTCCACACGTCTTCAACCCGGAACGTCACGATGGTCTTGATGCTGCGGCCCTGCGGGCTCGCCTGCCAGTACGCCCGCTCGCCGATGACCTCGCCGACGAAGATCGCCTGGGCCTGCGAGACCAGCTCATCAAACGTCGGGGGAATGACCGTGGTGGATCGCGCCACCCCCGTGG
>JBBIHL010000138.1:0-5290 GCA_037447075.1 Candidatus Eiseniibacteriota bacterium
CTCGACGTCGTGGGTCCCGAACGGCTGCCGTTCTCGGTCGTCGTCGAGACGTTTCGCCAATGGCTTCGCCTTCCGCCCGCGCCCCGGTGGCGTGTGCCGCGGCTCGTCGCCGCGCTGAGCTACGGCCTCGGCGATTTCGCGCGCGCGCTCCAGGGCGCGCTGCCCGGCCGGCCGGCCTGGCTGGAAGGTGCCGCCGGGCTCGAGCGGTTGACCCTGCCGGAGATCGCTCCCTATACTCCGTCCGCCTGGCAACCCCAGTCGTAAGGCGCACCAAGCGAGAGGAGCGCGGAGTCATGAACGTGGCGGGCAAGATCGGGTGGTCGGCGCTGGCGCTGGGCGTGGCCTGCGCGTGCACGGGCTGCGGGGAGCGGGGCGCGGGGGCGGGGACCGGAGGGATGGCCTACCGGGATGCCCACCCGCTGCCGGCCGACACCATGACGGTGGAGATGGAGCGCCCCGGGGTCTACGGGGGACGCTTCGTCTTCGGCGAGACCTCGGGTCCCAAGACCTTCAACGGCATGATCGCCAACGAGACCTCGACCACGGACGTCACGGATCGGCTCTTCGTCAGCCTCACCGACTTCGACAACGACCGCCAGATCGAGGTGCCCCTGCTGGCCAAGGCCTGGGAGATGAGCCCCGACGGGCTGACCTGGACCTACCACCTGCGCCGCGGGGCCGCCTTCTCGGACGGCCATCCCCTCACCGCCGAGGACGTGCTGTTCTCCTTCGACCTGGTCTACGACCCCGAGATCCACCCCTCGGTGGTCGAGCTGCTCAAGCCGGGCGGCAAGCCCGTGCAGTACTCGGCCCCGGACTCCTACACGGTGGTGTTCAGGATCGCCAAGCCCTACGCGCTGATGAACGCCGCCGCGAGCTCGGTGCGCATCATGCCCAAGCACAGGCTCTACGCCGCGTGGAAGGCCAAGCGCTTCGAATCCGCCTACGGCACCAACACGCCGCCCGAGTCCCTGGTCACCAGCGGCCCGTGGATGCTCAAGCAGTACGTGGAGAACGAGAAGGTGGTCCTGACCCGAAACCCCTACTGGTTCCAGGTGGACGCGCGCGGCCACCGCCTGCCCTACCTCGAGGAGCTCGTGTTCCTGACCGTCCCCGAGCAGAACACGGCCGCCCTCAAGTTCCAGGCCGGCGAGCTGGACGCGCTCGACAACACCAAGCCCGACGACTTCACGATGTTCAAGCAAGGGGAGGCGCGCGGCCACTATCGCGTCTACGACCTGGGACCGGCCCTCAACAGCAACTTCTTCTGGTTCAACCTGAACCTGAAGAAGGACCGCAAGACCCCCTACGTGGAGCGCTGGAAGTACGCGCTCTTCAACAACCCCGAGTTCCGCCGCGCCGTGTCGGAGGCGGTGGACCGCGACGCCATGATCCGGGGCCCGTTCTACGGGCGCGCCTTCAAGAACTGGGCGACCACCACGCAGGGCAACAAGGTCTGGCACGACGAGAACGTCACCCGCCACGACTACGACCCGGAGAGCGCCAGGCGCCGCCTGGCCGGGCTCGGGCTCAAGGACACCAACGGGGACGGCTACCTGGAGGACGCGGCCGGCCACACCGTGAGCTTCACCATGATGACCAACGCGGACAACAACATCCGCACGGCCCTGCTCAACATGATCGCGGAGGACCTCAAGAAGGTGGGGATCCGGGCGATCCAGACCCCGGTGGACTTCAACACGGCGATCACCAGGATCCGCGACGACAAGAGCTACGAGAGCATGCTGCTGGGGCTGCAGTCGGGCGTGCCCCCGGACCCCTCCATGGGGCAGAACGTCTACCGCTCCAGCGGCAAGACCCACTACTGGTACCTGGAGCAGCCCACGCCCGCGACGCCGCAGGAGGCCCGCATCGACGAGCTCATGGAGCGGATCGGCTCCACCAACGACGTCGCCGCCCGCAAGCGCTGGTGGCTGGAGGTCAAGAACATCGTCAACGACCAGTGCTGGTTCATCTGGCTGCCGAGCCTCAAGCACTACAACATGGTGAGCGACAAGTTCGGCAACGTGCATCCTTCGATCATTCCGCACCGCATCCTCTGGAACATCGAGCGGGTGTATCGGAAGCCTGCCGCCTAGGCGGCCGCGTCGGGCGCGATGCGCACCTACATCCTGCGGCGGCTGCTGCAGCTGCTGCCGCTGCTGCTCGGCATCTCGGCGCTGACCTTCCTGCTCATCTGGCTGGCGCCCGGGGACTTCCTCTCGATGATGGCCGAGAACCCCCAGATCCAGCCGGAGACCATCGAGGCCATGCGGCGCAAGTTCGGCCTCGACCGCCCCTGGTACCTCCAGTACCTCCTCTACCTCAAGAACGTCTTCCTCCACCTGGACTTTGGCGAGTCCTTCTCGCGCCACCAGCCGGTCTTCCACGTGCTCCGGAACGCGCTGGGCAACACCCTGATCCTGGCGGTGGCGGCCGCCTGCGTCACCTGGATGCTGGCCATCCCGCTGGGCGTCTGGGCGGCGGTGCGGCAGTACTCCTGGGTGGACAAGACCCTGTCGTTCCTCTCGTTCGCGTGGCTTTCCACGCCGGAGGTGCTGTCCGGCCTGCTGCTGGTGTTCCTGGCGGCCAAGACCGGGTGGTTCCCGGTGAGCGGCATGCGCACGCTGGACTGGGAGATGCTGGGACCGCTCGACAAGGCGCTCGACCTCCTCCACCACCTGGTGCTGCCCGCCTTCGTGGTCGGCCTCATCCCGCTGGCCGGCCGCATGCGGCAGATGCGCGGCAACCTGCTCGACGTGCTGCGCCTGGAGTACGTGACCACGGCCCGCGCCAAGGGCCTGGACGAGCGCACGGTCATCTTCAAGCACGCGGTGCGCAACGCCATCAACCCGCTCATCACCCTGTTCGGCTTCACGCTGGGCTCGCTGGTCTCCGGCGCCTTCATCGCGGAGATCATCTTCGCGTGGCCGGGGCTGGGACGGATCACCATCGAGGCGATCATCACGCAGGACCAGTACCTGGTGATGGGGTCGGTGCTGATGGCCTCCGTGGTGCTGGTGCTGGGCAACCTGATCGCGGACTTCCTGCTGGCGTGGGCCGACCCGCGTATCACCTATGACTGAACACGCCGCGCCCGGGGCCGCAGCCCCCCCGCCGGCCGCGCCGGAGCCGCTGGCCCGGCCCCCGCAATCCCCCTGGACGCTGTTCTGGCGCCAGTTCCGCAAGAGCCAGCTGGCCATGGCCGGAGGGGCGCTGCTGGCCGCTTTCTACGCGGTGATGGTCGTCGCGCCCTTCGTCGCGCCCTACAGCTTCGAGGAGATGGACCGCCAGCGCTTCTTCCATCCCCCGCAGCGCCTCCACTGGGTGGAGCCCGGCGGGCGCTGGCGGCTGACCCCCTACGTCCACCCCACCCGCCTCGAGGATCCGGCCGAGTTCCGCTACGTCGAGGACCGCGGCCGGGTGCTGCCGCTGCGCTTCTTCGTGCGCGGGGCCGCCTACAGGCTGTTCGGGGTGATCCCCTGGGACCGACACCTCTTCGGCGTGGAGGCCCCCGAGCGCGTCAACCTGCTGGGCACCGACTCCTTCGGCCGCGACGAGCTCTCGCGGCTGGTCTACGGAGCCCAGATCTCGCTCACCGTGGGCCTGGTGGGCATGACCATCTCCTTCACCATCGGGCTGCTGCTGGGAGGGGTGGCGGGCTACTTCGGGGGCATCGTGGACACCCTGCTCATGCGCTTCTCCGAGCTGCTGCTGAGCATCCCGGGGCTCTACCTGATCATCGCCCTGCGCGGCGTCTTCCCCATGGACCTGCCCTCCCAGCAGGTCTACCTGGCCATCATCGTGATCCTGTCGTTCATCGGCTGGGCCGGGCTGGCGCGCATCGTGCGCGGCATGGTGCTGTCGCTGCGCAAGCAGGAGTACGTCCTGGCCGCCGAGGCGCTGGGCATGGGCCGGATGCGCATCATCGCGCGCCACATCCTGCCCAACACCATGTCGTTCGTGATCGTGGCGGCCACCCTCACCATCCCCGCCTACATCCTGGGCGAGGTGGTGCTGTCGTTCCTGGGGGCCGGCGTGCAGGAGCCGTCGCCGTCGTGGGGCAACATGCTGCAGCAGGCGCGCACGCTGCGCGCGCTCACCTCGTTCCCGTGGCTGCTGTTCACGCCGGGGCTCGCGATCTTCCTCACGGTGCTGGCCTTCAACTTCCTGGGCGACGGCCTGCGCGACGCGCTCGACCCGCGCAAGGTGCTGGGCGGGAGGGAGGGCTGATGGCCGCGGTCGGCGACCTGTTGAGGGTGGAGGACCTCCGGACCTACTTCTACACCGACGACGGCGTGGTGCGGGCGGTGGACGGCATCTCCTTCAGCGTGGCGCCCCGGGAGACGCTGTGCATCGTGGGGGAGTCGGGCTGCGGCAAGAGCGTGGCCTCCCTCTCCATCCTGCGCCTCATCCCCCAGCCCCCCGGACGGATCGTCTCGGGGCGCATCTGGTTCAAGGGGCGGAACCTGCTGGCGCTGGGCGAGCGCGAGATGCGGGCGGTGCGGGGCAAGGACATCTCGATGATCTTCCAGGAGCCGATGACCTCGCTCAATCCCGTCTTCACCTGCGGGGACCAGATCATGGAGGCCCTCGTCCTCCACGAGGGCCTCGACCGCAAGCAGGCGCGGCGGCGCGCGGTCGAGCTGCTGGCCCTGGTCGGCATCCCCTCGCCCGAGCAGCGCGTGGACGAGTACCCCCACCAGCTCTCGGGGGGGATGCGCCAGCGCGTGATGATCGCCATGGCGCTGGCCTGCCACCCCTCCATCCTGATCGCCGACGAGCCCACCACCGCCCTCGACGTCACGGTGCAGGCCCAGATCCTCGACCTGATCCGCCGGCTCCAGGAGGAGCTGGGGATGGCCGTGATCCTCATCACCCACGACCTGGGCGTGGTCGCGGAGGTGGCCGACCGCGTGGCGGTGATGTACGCCGGCCAGATCGTGGAGTACTGCGCCGTGCGCGACGCCTTCAAGCAGACCCGGCATCCCTACACCGCCGGCCTGCTGGCATCCCTGCCCCGGCTGGGGGAGCGCGGCGGGCGGCTCCGCGTCATCCCCGGGACGGTCCCCAACCCCGCGACCTTCCCGGCCGGCTGCCGCTTCCATCCGCGCTGCCCGGTGGTCCAGGACCGCTGCCGCACCGAGGAGCAGCACCTGGTGGACTCGACGGGCCACGTCGTGCGCTGCTGGCGCGCGCCCGAGATCGCCCGCGGAGCCCTGGACCCCGCCGGGGGCGAGGTCACGCGTCGTGGCTGACGCGCTGCTGCGGGTCGAGGGCCTCAAGAAGC
>JBBIHL010000138.1:5313-7756 GCA_037447075.1 Candidatus Eiseniibacteriota bacterium
TCCCCATCAAGCGGGGTCTGCTGTCGCGGACCGTGGGGCAGGTGCGGGCGGTGGACGGCGTTTCCTTCGAGGTCCGTTCGGGGGAGGTCCTGGGGCTGGTGGGCGAGTCGGGCTGCGGCAAGACCACGACCGGCCGCTGCATCCTGCGACTGATCGAGCCCACCGCCGGGAGCGTCACCTTCCGGGGCCAGGAGATCACCACGCTGGCCAAGCGCGAGCTGCGCGCGCTGCGACGCGAGGTGCAGATCATCTTCCAGGACCCCTATTCCAGCCTGAACCCGCGCCTGACCGTGGGCAGCATGCTGACGGAGGCCCTCACCATCCACCGGCTGGCCCGCGGGCAGGCCGCCCGCGACCGCGTGGCGGAGCTGCTGACGCTGGTGGGGCTCCACCCCGACCACGCCCGCCGCTACCCTCACGAGTTCTCCGGCGGGCAGCGCCAGCGCATCGGGGTCGCCCGCGCCCTGGCGGTCTCGCCCAAGCTCATCGTGGCGGACGAGCCGGTCTCGGCGCTGGACGTCTCGATCCAGGCGCAGATCATCAACCTGTTGCGCGACCTCCAGCGCAAGATGGGCCTCTCCTACCTGTTCATCGCCCACGACCTCTCGGTGGTGGAGTTCATCAGCGACCGCGTGGCCGTGATGTACCTGGGCAAGGTGGTGGAGCTGGCGCCCTCGGCCGAGCTCTATTCGCAGCCCCGGCACCCCTACACCCAGTCGCTGCTCTCGGCCATCCCGGTGCCCGATCCGGACGCCCGGAAGGAGCGCATCGTGCTCACGGGCGACGTGCCCAGCCCGGCGCGCCCGCCCTCGGGCTGTCACTTCCACCCGCGCTGCTTCATGGCGCGGGAGAACTGCAGGAGCGACGCCCCGATCCTGCGCGAGCTCTCGCCCGGCCACTGGGTCTCCTGCCACTACGCCTGACCCGGGCGGCCGGTCGCTGCGGGCGGCGGGCGGTCCCGGCACGGGCGTTTTGGCGCACGCTCCCGGTCGGTGCCGGGCCAACTCCCCCAGCCCGACCCGACACCCCCTCGCCCTGCCCGGCGGGCCACGCGCCCCGGGACTCGCCTCTCCTCCCGGGATGGGTCTGGCGCCCAAGCGGTTGCGCCCCGCCGCCCACGCGCCCACCCGGCCGCCTGCCCCACGGCACCGCGCTTGCGATGGACGCAAGCGTCCGCCCCGGCGGACGACGACAATCGAATACGGAGTTCCCCTGCGCTACTCGTGATTGTCTGGTCGTGGGCTGATCCCCCTATCGCGAGCAGAGGAGTCTTACGGTTCCAGCGCACGGTAGATTGCGGGGGATTTCTTTCGGGCCCCGGCGCGCCGTCCATGGTGCTTCCCACGAACCGTCCCCACGCGCGACCGGGGCCCATGACGTTCCGCCGCTCGCTCGAGCCGGAAACCGCGCGCGGGACGCGTTGACACTCCTCCACACGGATGCTAGCGTCCCGCCAGTCGTTGTCGAGGTTCGGCCCTCGTGCAGGCATGCGGCCGCCGCGGCGCACCGCCCGATGCCGGCGCGAGGGCCCGCGCGCGGGAGACCCGCGCTTCACGCTGAAGGAGTGCGCTGCCGTGCCCATCTACGAGTATCGTTGCCGCGACTGCGGTCATCGTTTCGAGCGTCTCGTGCCGCGCGCCCAGGGCGAGGCCCCCGCTTGCCCGCGCTGCGCGGGACGCCGCGCGGAACGGCTGCTGTCCGCCTTCGCGGTGACCGGAGGGGGGCGGGAGCGCCCCGCTCCGGGCCCGTGCGGGTCGGACGACTGCGCCTGCCGCCGGAGCGACGACCGGGACTAGGAGCGGCCGCGGCGTGACGATCGCATCGGAAGGTCCGGCCGGCGCGCGATGCGCCGGCCCGGAGCCTTGACGAGCACCTTCACAATCGGGGGTGGTTCGATGACCAAGGCGGACCTGGTGGAGGAGATCTCGGCGCAGACCGGAGTGAGCAAGAACCACACGGCGATCATCGTGGACGGCCTGCTCGACGCCGTGTGCAAGGCGCTCAGCGAGGGGCGCCACCTCGAGATCCGCGGTTTCGGCACGTTCAAGGTGCGGGAACGCCGCGCCCGCCGGGCGCGCAATCCGCGCAGCGGCACCGAGGTGATGGTCCCGGCCAAGCTGGTGCCGGTGTTCAAGCCCAGCAAGGAGCTCAAGGCCGAGATCGCGGAGAAGGTCGGCGCTCCGGAACCGGCGCTGCCGTAGGGCCGGATTCAGGGAAGGAGACCCATGGGTTCGGGCAAGAAACGCAAGCGCAAGAAGATCGCCACGCACAAGCGCAAGAAGCGCCTCCGCAAGCACCGCCACAAGAAGCGCATTCGCTGACGCGCGCCCCACACCCGATCCGAGACCGCGGCCGCGCCGCCCTCCGGGCCGGGCCCGGGCGCCTGCCCATGAGCCACCGCGCGCGCCCGCCCGCGCCGTCGCGCCACCGGGAAAGCCGCGGC
>JBBIHL010000139.1:0-7751 GCA_037447075.1 Candidatus Eiseniibacteriota bacterium
GCTCTAACCCTGCGTCCTCCAGCGGGCTCGGCGCCCGGGAGGCCCGGCGCTGCGGGGCCACGCGGCCGACCCGGCCGCGGCGACCTGCCTGGCATGGTTGTGGCGACATGCGGCCGCCCGTGCCGGAGATCGCGATGGCCCCCAGGCTCCGAGAGACCCTCCATCTGGCCGCGACCTGCCTCGCCCTGCTTCCGGCCGGAGCCGGCGGCAACGAGCTGCCCGCCCGGCTGCCCTCCGCGGGGGGGCTGCGCATCCATCCGGTCGAGGAGGTTCTCGCCCTCTACTGCGTGCAGGGCCCGGGACGGCTCGATCTCGCCCTGCCCGGAGGCGCCCGCTTCGAGCTGATCACGAGCGTGGACGATCCGGCCATCGCCAATCGCGGCGACGGCAGCTTCCACCCGTTCCCCGAGGCGGAGGTCCGCGCCGCACTGGGGCAGATCGCCTTTCCCGTCGGGGCGGTGGGCGCCGACGTGTTCATCCTGCCCTATCCGCGCCGCGCCGGGCTCGAGTCGGCCGCCGGCCCGGGCGTCATCCTGCTCTCGCCCGGCGTGCGCGAACCGAGCCGCGAGCAGGTGCACGCCGAGCTGGCCCACGAGCTCGGGCACGTGGTCCAGTTCGCGCTGCTGCCCGACGCCGACCGTGCAGGCTGGGACCGCTACCGGCAGCTCCGGGGCATCACGGACACGGACCTCTACAACGAGTCTGCGGTCCACGCCAACCGCCCGCACGAGATCTTCGCCGAGGACTTCCGCGCGCTCTTCGGCGGGCCGCTCGCCAACTACTCGGGGAGCCTGGAAAACCCGGGGCTTCCGCTCCCGGGCCAGGTGGCGGGGTTGCGAGGCTTCATGGAGGCGCTGGGCCAGTCGAGCGCCCCCGCCGCGGCGTTCGCCCATCCCAACCCGACGCGGGGCGCGGTGGGACTGGTTCTACCGCTCGGCGCTTCGCAAGGCGAGGTCGAGATCCTGGACGTCGCGGGGCGGCGCGTCCGCACGCTCCAGGCCGAGGGCGTGGGGGCGGGACGCTGGAGCTTCGGCTGGGACGGCCGCAACGCGGCCGGCGAGCGCGTCGCGCCCGGCGCCTACCTGGTGCGATCGCGCGGCGGGGCCGGCGCCGTCCTGCGCCTGGTGGTGCTCCCCCCCTCCTGATTCCCGGCCGGCTCCCTCAGGGCGCCGCCTGCTCCCGCAGGTCCTCGGCGGTGAAGTCGGCGGATTGCGAGCGCGCGCTCACGTCCCCCAGCCCGACGGCGTTGCGCACCGCGTCGAACACCGCCAGGGGCAGCCGGGTCACGCCGCCCAGCCCCGCCTGCCGCTTCTCTTCCACCTCGCCCGAGAGCCAACCCTCGATCTCGCGCGCGTCGTCCACGGTGAGCGGCTTGAGCCGGGCCACCAGCGAGACGTAGTAGCGCTGTTCCGGGCGCAGCGCCGAGGTCGGCCCCAGGCGCAGCCGGAAGGGGCGCTCCAGGACCGCCTCCAGGGAGTCGAGGCTCGAGATCACCACCGCCGGGGCGCCGCGGCGCTCCAGGCGGAAGCTCTCCCCCCAGACGTCGTAGCGCGCGCGCTGCTCGATGTCCCAGGAGGACTCCAGACGGTCGAACCACAGGGATCGCCGGCGCCAGAGCTCGACGTGCACCGTGAGGGTGGCGGGCATCCCCCGGGCCACCCCGGAGCGGACGCGCGCCGGGAGCACCTCCTCCAGGCGCGCACCCATCCACAGGTAGCCGCCGTTCTCGACCACCTCCTCCACCCGCACCTCCAGCGCCCAGGCGCACGCAGCCCCCAGCTCGAGGGCCGACGCCAGCGCCCAGGGCAGCACGCGGCCCGGGCCGCGGAAGGTGGGGAGCGCGGGGGGCACGGGTCAGAACGCCCGCTGGAGCCTCACCGAGACCAGGAAGTTGGAGCCGGGCTCCTGGAGGTTCTTGGCCAGGTAGACGCGCATCTCGTCCTCGGAGGTGGCGAAACCGAAGCCGCCGTCCACCGGCAGGCGCTGCCGTTCCAGCTGGTAGCGGTTCCCGGCGGCGTCCCATGCCTTGCCGCAGTCCACGAAGGTGATGAGCTGCGCCGAGCCCGGCAGGCGCGAGCGCTCGCCCCACAGGCTCACCGAGTACTCGGTCATCCCCAGGAACATCTGGTCCCCGCGGAACTCGCCGAAAGCGTGGGCGCGCAGGCCGTCCACGCCGCCCACGGTGAACTCCTTCTGGTAGGGGAGAGCGCCTTCCGACGCCGTACCGGCCACCAGCCGCAGTCCCAGCAGCTGGCCGGGCGAGAGGCGCAGGTAGCTGCGCAGGTCCGCCAGCGCGCGGGTGTAGGTGAAGTCGCCGCCCATCCGGCCCCCCGCCCGTTCGACCTCCCCCCAGTGGTAGAGGCCGGGCCGGGCGCGCCCCCCGCGCCGTGCCCGGCGCTCCGCTCGCAGCACCCAGCTGCGCAGCCGGCCGTCCTGGATGGCGGGGTTGGGGCGCAGGTCGCTCCCGGAGTGGGCGAGGCTCGTGAGGTCGCGGACGCTGGGCAGGCTGCGGTGGTCCTCCGCCCGCGCGTGCAGGCTCAGCTCGGTGAGCGGGCGCAGGCGCAGGGCCAGGTATCCGTCCTGGCCTTCCCGCTCGTAATAGTCGTGGAAGTCCGCCCGCGCCACGAACAGGTCCACCGAGTTCTCGAGCGCGCCCACCTGCTGCAGCTCGTTGTGCGCCGTGCGCCGGTAGAGCGCCCCCCCCACCGCGAGCCATGCGCCGGGCGCCAGGGGCTGCTCGATCAGGCCACCGTAGAGGGTCCGGTCGCGACCGAAGGCGTACTCGAGCCGTCCGACCAGGCGCGGGTAGAGCGTGCCCTCGTGGCGCGCCTCGGCCCGCAGCCCCATGCGCACCGGGTCCACCCGGTTGTAGGCGAACACGAAATCGGTGTGCGGGCCCGCGTGCCCGGCCCGCTCCCAGTGGTCGGGTCCCGCGAGCAGCTCCTCCTCGAAGGGCGTGCCGAGCCATTCCGTGCGCTCCTCGGGCGCGCGCTCCTGCCAGGCCGGCTCCCCCCCGGTGGGCTCCGCCAGCGTGGAGTCGGCGTCCTCGACGGGGGCGAAGACCAGGGTGTCGCGCCACTCGGACGCGGTGCTGACGGGTTGGGCGCCGGCCGCGGCGGGGAGGAGCAGCGCGGCCAGCCCGAGTGCCAGGGCGATGCGGATCACGGGCGCCTCCAGTTGGGGACCGGGCGCCCGGGCGAACGCAAGCCCCATACCAGACAGCGTGGGCAACCCTCGAGCGCGGAACTCGCCGCCCGGCGCGGCTTGGCGGGCGGGCGGCTCCCGTGCCCGGCGCGGCGATGTGGTCCCCGCGCCACGGCCTGTGGCGCCCGCCCCACGACACCGCGCATGGCTCCCCCCCTACCTTCGCTGGATGCCGTACTTGCGCATCTTGCGGTGCAGGTTGGTGCGATCGATGCCCAGGCCGGCCGCGGCCTGGGTCACGTTCCAGCCCGCGTCCTCCAGCGCCTTGCGGATGGCCTCGGCCTCGCGCAGCTCGATCTGGCCGCGCAGGCCGGAGGCGTCGCCCGGACCGGGCGCGTCCTGGAGCCAGTGCTCCAGGTCGCCGGCGCCCACCTCCGGGCCGCCCACCAGGATGGCGGCCCGCTCCATCAGGTTGCGCAGCTCGCGGACGTTGCCGGGCCAGGCGTAGTCCGAGAGCAGGGCGGCAGCCTCCGCGTCGAGGCGCTTCACCGGCACGCCCTCGCGCTCACAGAAGCGGCGCAGGAAATGCTCCGCCAGGACGGGGATGTCGGGCTTGCGCTCGCGCAGGGGAGGGACGTGCAGCGGCAGCACGTTGAGGCGGTAGAAGAGGTCCTGGCGGAAGCGACCGGCCTGGATCTCCGCCGCCAGGTCCTTGTTGGTGGCGGCGATCACCCGCACGTCGAAGGGGATCGAGCGCGTGCCCCCCAGGCGCTCGAGCTCGCCGCTTTCCAGCGCGCGCAGCAGCTTGGCCTGCGAGTCCAGCGAGAGGTCGCCCACCTCGTCGAGCAACAGGGTACCGCCGTGGGCGAGCTCCAGGCGCCCCTTCTTGCTCTGCTGGGCGCCGGTGAACGCCCCGCGCTCGTAGCCGAACAGCTCGCTCTCGATGAGGTCGCGGGGCAGCGCCGCGCAGTTGAGCTTGACGAACGGCCCGCTGGCGCGGCGCGAGAGCGCGTGGATCGCGGCCGCCACCATCTCCTTGCCGCTCCCGTTCTCGCCGGTGATCAGCACCTTGCCTTCGCTCGGGGCCACGCGGCGGATCTCGTCGAGCAGGCGCCGGAAGGCCGCGCTCTCGCCCACCAGCCCCAGCTCGCCATCGCTCGGGGGAGCGGCCTCACGCCGCAGGCGGGTCAGCCGGGCGGCCTCGCCCACCACCTGGAGCAGATGCACGGGGTCCGGGGGCTTGGCGACGACGTCGTAGGCACCCAGCCTCACGACCGCCTCGCGCGCCGAGGTGATGGCGTCCTCGCCCGACACCATCACCACGGCGAGGGCCGGGTCCAGCTCCGCGATGCGCAGCAGGGCGCTCAGGCCGCCCATCCCCGGCAGCTTGGCATCGAGCAGCACGGCGTCGTAGCGCCGCTCCTGCTGGAGCAGCCGCAGGGCCTCCTCCGCGTCCGGCACCGCGGCGGCGCGGTGCCCCTCGTCCGTCAGGAAGGCCCCGAGCCGCTCCCGGATGCGCTCGTCGTCGTCCACCAGCAGCAGGTCGAGCGGCGCGCTCACGGGCCGGCTCCCTTCCCGGTGCCGGCACGCGGCCGGCGGCCCAGGGGCAGCTGCAAGCGCGCGACCGTCCCCTGCCCGGGCCGGCTTTCCAGGTGCAGCCCGCCCCCGTGCTGGGCGGCGATGTCGCGGGCCATGGACAGTCCCAGGCCGCTGCCGCGTCCCTTGGTGCTGAAGTACGGCTCGAACACGCGCCGCATCACCTCCTCGCCGATGCCCTCGCCCCGGTCGCGGATCTCCAGCTCGGCCAGCTCCGGCCCCGCGCGCAGGCGCACCTCGATGCGGCCGCCCCGGGGCATGGCCTCCACCGCGTTCAGCAGCAGGTTATTCAGGACCCGTCCCAGCAGCAAGGCGTCGCCCTCCACCCACACCGGGTCCGGACCCAGATCCAGGCGGACCTCGAAGCCAGGGCGCTGGTGGAGCGCCCCGCTCGAGCGCGCGAGCGCCGCCAGGTCCACGGGCTTGCGCTGGGGCTCCGGCAGTCGGGCGAAGTCCGCGAACTGCTCGGCCAGGCGCGAGAGGCTCTCGACCTCCTCGACCAGCGCCGCGAGGCCCTGGCGCGCCGCGGGTCGCTCCGTCTCGGGAATGGCGGCCACGCGCTTCTCCAGCCCGTAGAGCGAGAGGCTCATGGGCGTCAGGGCGTTCTTGATCTCGTGGGCCACGCGCCGCGCGATCCCGCGCCAGGCCGCGTCGCGCTCCGCGCGGGCGAGCTGGGCGCGGGCGTCCGCCAGACGCTCGGCCATCTGGTTGAAGCGGGCGCCCACCCGCTTGAGCTCGCGCGCCCCCGCCGGCTTCACGCGCACCGCCAGGTCGCCCGCGGCCACGCGTTCCATTGCGGCGGCCACCTCGGCCACGGGACGGGTGAGCTGGCGCGAGAGCCGGGTGGCGAGCCATGCCGCGGCCAGCGCCAGCAGCAGGCTCAGCGCCAGGGCCCACACCAGCAGGGCCGCGCGGGAGATGGCGCTGTAGCCCGCCGCGATGCGCCGGTAGAGGTTGGCGCCTTCGGCCACCGCCTCCATGCGTGGGAAGAAGTCGGGAGGGACCCGGTCGCCGGCCACCACCACCCCGCCGGCTCCGGCGCGGGCCACGGCGCACAGCGCCCCGCGTCTGGAGCGCAGGGTGCCGTCCCCCGCCAGGGCTCCGTCCAGCTCCTCGGTCAGGTCCATGGCGGCCGGGGCGAGCACGCCCGGCGGATGGACCTCCGCGACCAGGCGCCAGCGGCCGGCTTCGCGGCGGTAGAACTGCGCGAAGTCCACCCCTGCGCCGCGCAGCGTTGCGGAGAGGGAGGCGCGCTCCGCCGGTCCGGGGGGCCCCTCCTCCAGCAGGCGCGCCCAGTCCGAGGCCAGCCCGTGCAGCGTGGCCTCGGCGCGGCCCAGGGTGGTCTTGCTCACCACCAGGGCGCCCTCCAGCGCCTGCTCCACGCCGGGGCTCGGCACCAGCACCCGATGGGCGCGTTCGATCTGCTCCAGCATGACCAGCGTCAGCGCCAAGGTGGGCGCCAGGGCCAGCAGGAGGAAGGCCGAGAGCAGGCGCGCGCGGAGGCTCACGGCGGCTCCGCGCGGGCCCTCGCCCGGCTCACGCGTCGGGCGAGAGGCCGCCCAGCTGACCGCACGCCGCCCAGATCTCGCCGCCCAGGGTCTGGCGAACCGTCACGGCCGGAGCGCGCGGGTAGAGCCATTCGGCGAAGGCCTGGACCGCCTCGGGCGCGGGCCGCTTCCAGGGCAGGCCGGGCACGGGGTTGTAGGGGATGAGGTTGATCTTGCTCGGCAGCCCGCGCGCGATGCGCGCCAGACGCTCGGCGTCCTCGCGGCGGTCGTTGACGCCCGCGAGCAGGATGTACTCGAGCGTGACCCGCCGGCCGCTCCGCTCGCCGTAGCGGCGCGCGGCCGGGATGAGCTGGGCGAGCGGGAAGCGCGCGTTGACCGGCACCAGGCGGTCGCGCAGCTCGTCGGTGGTGGCATGGAGGGAGAGGGCGAGGCCGAGCGGCAGCCCCTCTTCCGCCAGCCGGTCCATCTGCGGGACGATGCCGCAGGTCGAGAGCGTCACGCGTCGCGCCCCCACCTCCAGGCCCAGCGGGTCGTGGAGGATCCGCACCGCCTCCATCACCGGGCCGTAGTTGACCAGCGGCTCCCCCATGCCCATGAACACCAGGTTGAAGCGGCGGTCCCGCCAGCCGTTGTGCTCCTGCATCAGGAACACCTGGGACACGATCTCCTCGGCGCGGAGGTTGCGCAGAAGCCCCATCAGGCCGGTGGCGCAGAAGGCGCAGGCCAGCGCGCAGCCCGCCTGGCTGGAGATGCAGTAGGTCAGCCGGCGCTCGGTCCGCATGGAGACACATTCCACGCGGTGCCCGTCGGCGAGCCGCAGGACGAACTTGTGGGTGAGGCCGTCGCCGCTGTGGTGGATCGAGGCGCAAGCCGGCAGGGAGAGGTCGCAGACTTCGGGCAGTCCTTCGCGCAGCGTCCGCGGCAGGTTGGTCATGCGGGCCGGATCGAGCACGTGCTTGCGGTAGACCCAGGAGTAAAGTTGGGCCGCGCGGTAGGGGGGCACGCCACGCCGCGCCAGCATCTCGGCCAGGCGGGCCCGGCCCAGGCCGAAGAAGCTAGGGGCCCGGCCGGCCTCTTCCGCCCCGGACAGGCGGAGAGTCTCGGAGGCCGTGGAGGACTGCATGTCCGCACGCTAGCAAAAGGCCCTATGGCGGTCAAGCTAACGGCATGTTATTCATGTACATGCGCGCCGTGTCGGGAGTCCGATCGGGGCGGGGTAACCCTGGCCCCGGCGGCCGCAGGGGAGCGACCAGGATTGGCCGCTCCCCCGCTCGGAATCCTCGACCGTCCGTTGCCGGAAAGGAGCCCCTGCCGACCCGATGACCCAGCCCGCCACCTCTTTGGCCGGGGGCCGACCCGTGCGGGTCGGCGCGATCGACATCGGCAGCAACTCCATCCGGTTGCTGATCGCCCAGGTAGGCCGCGCCGGGGAGCTCACTGCCCTGGTGCGCGCCGGCGAGCCGTGCCGGCTGGGCCGAGGGTTGGCGCGAACCGGGGCGATCG
>JBBIHL010000140.1:0-7750 GCA_037447075.1 Candidatus Eiseniibacteriota bacterium
GCCGGCTGGCCGCCTCCGGCCACGAGGCCTCCGCCGTGGTCCGCGCCCCCGGCAAGGCCGAGGACCTTGCCCGCCTGGGCGTGAGCCTGCACCCGGGGGACGTCACCGACAAGGCCAGCCTGCGGCGGCCCATGCAGGGCGCGGACGGCGCGCTCCAGGTTGCCGCCTGGTACCAGGTGGGGGTGCGGGACAGGCGCGGCCACCTGCTGGCCATGGAGAAGGGCCGCCCGGGGGGAGAGCTACATCCTCGCCGGGCCGACGCACACGCTGGTCGAACCGCCCGCCGTCCCGCTTCCCGCGCGTCCATCACGATGTGGTAAGGTGGCTGCACGATTCCCGGCCCGCTGCACGCAGAAGGAGCCCTACCATGCCGGTCCAGAGCACGGGGACGCGGGTGCGTCCCCTGGACGAGCTCGACATCGGAAGCGTCGTGAGGATCGACGAGAAGATCACCGGTCTCTACCGCCCCGAGATCTGGGAGCGCCGCGTGGGCTACTACCTGCGCCGCGATCCCGAGGCGTCGCAGGTGGTCGAGGTGGACGGCCAGGTGGTCGGGTTCATGCTCGCGGACCTGCGCGGCGGGGAGTTCGGCCTGGAGGAGCCGAGCGGCTGGATCGAGCGCTTCGGCGTGGATCCGGCCTTCCGCGGGCGCGAGCTGGGCAAGCTGCTGTTCGACGCCGTGGTCCGGCACCTCCGGGATGCGGGCGCGCGCCGGGTGCGCACCCTCGTGGACCAGAAGGACAGGGACGTGGCCGGCTACCTGGGAGCCATGGGGCTCAAGCCGTCGCCGCTCCAGGCCCTGGAGATGACCTTGTAGCGCCGCCCCCCGCGGAGACCTGCGCATGAGAGTCGAGAACACCACGCTGCCGAAGAGATACCACGACGCCGTGCTGCACTGGCAGCGCCACAACTTCCCCAGCTACACCGACCTCCTGCCCAGCTGGCAGAAGTACTTCCCCCAGGACGACGAGTTCTGCCTCTGCGCCAAGGTGGAGCTGGGCGGCTCGGACCTCATCCAGATCGGCGACAAGGCCGGCCAGCCCAAGCGGCTCAAGCCCACCGAGATGGACCCGGAGGAGGCCAAGCACCTGCTCGCCATCATCCGCGCCCAGGCCTCCACCGAGTTCGGCTCCATCCAGCAGCACGAGGCGACGCTCGCGCGCGCCGCCGACGACGAGGACCGCATGTGGGTGCTGCGGGTGATGGCCGAGGAGCTGCGCCACGGCTACCAGATGATCCACCTGCTGCTCTCCGAGGACTGGTCGCACGTCTCCGGCATGAAGGGCGAGGACATGGTGGAGGAGATCCTGTCCATGCAGACGGGCTCCCACGTGCTCGATGCCTTCAACCTGGACTACGACTCGTTCGTGGACAACGTGGTGTTCGCCGCGGTGATCGATCGCGTGGGCAAGTACCAGCTCACCATGCAGAAGGTGTGCGCCTACAAGCCCTTCGCCCAGAGCATGCCGCCCATGCTGCGGGAGGAGGCCTTCCACCTGGCGGCCGGCGTGATCCCCATGCGCCGCTGGGCGCAGCGCGCCGCCAAGGGCGACCCGCACGTCTCCATGCCGATGCTGCAGAAGTCGCTCAACAAGTGGGTCCCCCGGGGGCTGGAGATGTTCGGGGACGAGCGCGGCGGCGACACCAACCTCAAGTTCGGCTTCAAGGACATGAGGAACCGCGAGGCGCAGGAGCGCTACCACGAGGAGCTGGGGCGGATGCTGCGCGACGTCAACGCCCGTTTCCTGCGCGCCCGCCACGCGGAGATGAGCCCCGAGCGGGCCGACCAGGTGCTGACCGCGCTGGAGCGGGGCGAGCGCCACGACGGCCTGGGCGCCGAGGACCTGCTGTGCCTGCCCGACCGCCGCTTCTTCCGCCGCAAGGGCGAGCCCGCCTACACCATGGTGGGGATGAAGGGCGAAGCGTTCGACGACCCCGACGCCTACGTGAAGTACCTCTCGACCGTGCTGCCCGAGGCCTACATGGCGAGCCGCGACATGCGCGAGTACCACGACCGGCTGAAGAAGGTGGCGCGCGGCGAGATGACGGTGCAGGAGGCCATGAAGCGCACCCCGGTGCTCAAGCGCGTCGGGGGCGTCTGCCCCTGCTCCAAGTCGGTGCGCTGGGTGGTCGAGGAGCCCGCCCAGGGAGCGGCGACGCCGTAGCGCGACCGCCCGGCTGGGCCGCCGGCCCGGCTACCCGCGCAACCCCAGCTCCCGCGAGCGGTTTCCCTTCCCCTGCTCTGTTCCGGCGTTGTAAAATACCGCGCCGACCGCACCGCATCCCTGGCGGTCAGAAGCGTCCATAGCCTGCTCGCTCGCTCATCCGAGGAGACGCCATGCGATTCCGCCTCCTGACCGCCAGGCCCGCCCTGGCGGCGCGGTTGGCCCTTGCCCTGTCGGCCACCTCCCTGGTATCCACGTCGCCCACCCTCGCCGCCGGGCCGAGCAGCGAAACCACGCCGGTCATCCCCGCCTTCGATGCCGTGCCGCTCGAAGGGCAGCCGCGGACGGCGCGGCCCTACTTCCCCGGTCCGCTCGGCACGCTCGGCACGCTCGAGCTGGCCAACATCCAGAGCGAGTGCACGGTGGCCGCCTCCGGCAGCCAGGTGGTGATCGGCTTCAACGACTTCCGTGTCTCCGGCAACTTCAGCGGCGTCCTCTATTCCACGGACGGCGGGACCACCTTCACGGACTTCGGCCAGCTGCCTACGGCGGGCGGCACCACGGCGGTGAACGGCGACCCGGTGGTGGCGGTCTACAACCCGCCGATCGGACCGCCCACCTTCTACTACGCCTCCCTCTACCGGAACGCGCTTGGCCAGAACAGCCTGTGCGTGCACAAGTCCACGGACGGCGGAGCGTCGTGGAGCGGGCCGTTCGAGGTCACCTCGGCCAGCTCCGCCGACTTCGCCGACAAGGAATGGCTGACCGTGGACCCTGAGACGGGACGCATCCACATCTCCTGGTCCAGCTTCGGCGCCACGGTCACGATCCGGACCACGCACTCCGACGACGGGGGGCTCACCTGGTCCCCGGCCGTGACCCTGTCTTCCCCCAACAGCGTGCAGGGCTCCTCGATCGCCGCCGACCCCAACGGCCCCAACGTCTACGCGGCCTGGCGGCGCATCGTGGCCACCGGTCCCACGCAGGCCCGCATCAACTTCAGCCGGTCCACCGACAACGGCGTCACCTGGTCGGCGGAGGCCGACGTCACGCCGACCTTCTTCCACGTGGTCCCGCCCTACGGCTTCGACCGCTTCAACAGCTTCCCCAGCATCGCGGTGAACCCGGTGGACGGAGGCATCGAGCTGGTCTACGCCGCGTCGGCGACGGGCCAGCCCACCGGCGACTTCGGCGACATCCTCTACAGCCGATCCACCGACGCCGGCCTCACCTGGTCGCCGGCACTGCGGCTCAACGCCGACGTGGGCGCCGGCGCGGGCCGCCCCCAGTGCTTCCCCTCGGTGAGCTGCGACCCGAGCGGGCGCATTGACGTCGTCTGGTACGACGAATCCATCGGCGAGGGCGTGTCAGACCTGACCGACCTGTTCACCACCTACTCGGCCGACTTCGGCGCCACCTGGTCCTCGCCGGTCGCGGCCAACCCGAAGCCGTTCCCCAACGAGTCGGGAAACAACTTCAGCGCGCCCCACCAGGGCGACTACCTCCAGGCCTTCTCGGCGGGCGGAGTCTCCTACGCCGGTTTCGCCTTCATGGTGGACCCGCTGCCCACCGGAAGCGGCGCCGACGCCATGGTATCGGTCAACGCGCCGCCGCTCGATCGGCCCTCGCTGCGCGTGCGGCCCGGGAGCGCGGGCATCACCGACTCCGGCTGCCTCGCCAACGACGGCCGGCTGGTGGCGGGGGAGACGGGCCTGCTCGACATCCCGGTCGAGAACTACGGGACGGTCGGCTACGCCGGCATCCAGGCCACCCTTTCGTCCCTCACCGCGGGGGTCACGGCCGACGGGACGCCCCGGAACTATCCCAATCTCGACCCCGGCGACACCGGCCTCCAGGACGTGCCCTTCAGCATCGCGCTCGACCCGGCCTACCCCTGCGGGACGCCGCTGCGCCTGCGCCTCACGCTCACCGCCGCGGGCAACGACCCCAACTTCGTGGAGTTCACGTTGCCCACCGGCGTGTTCGCGATCGGCTCACTCCTCCTGGACGAGAGCTTCGACGGCGTGGCGGCCCCGGCGCTGCCCGCCGGCTGGACGTCGTCGGTGCAGGGCGGCACCAACACCCCCTGGGTGACCACCACCACCACTCCAGCGACGCCTCCCAACGCCGCCTTCATCCCCGACCCGGCGGTCATGACCTTCATGCAGCTCGAAGGACCCAGCGTGGCCATCCCGGCGGGGACCACCTTCGTGGAGCTGCACTTCGACACCCGATACACCATGGAGCAGCAGGATGCCCGCAACGCCTTCGACGCGGGCTCGTTCGGCTACCAGCTGGACGGCCTGGGCGGCACGCACTTCGCCTCGGCGGACGCGATCGAGTTCGACCACCGCTACACGCACTACGTCGTGCGCTCCAGCGGTGGGAGCCGCGGCGACCGGTCCGGGTACTCGGGCGTGCAGCCCGACTACGCCCACGTGCGCATCCGCATCCCCGGCCTGGCCGGGCACACGATCAAGCCGCGCTGGCACTTCACCGCCGACGCGGCCGACGCGGCCGTGGGCTGGTGGGTGGACAACGTCCAGGTGCTGGGCATCACCATGGACTGCGGCACGTGCACGCCGGTGGCGGTCGGGCCGGGAGGACCGGTGCCCTTCGGGCTGCTGGGCGTGCGTCCCAACCCCATGCGGGGGTCGGGCGCGGTGGAGTTCGGGCTGCCGCGGCCGCTCCCCGTCTACGCGGAGGTGATCTCGGTGGACGGACGGCTGGTACGAACGTTGAGTCGTGGACAGCTCTTCGGGCCGGGTCGGAACCGGCTGGACTGGGACGGGCGGGACGGCTCCGGTCGCGCCGTGCCGGCGGGCGTCTACTGGGTGGCGCTGCGCAGCGCGGAGGGCGTCGCCCGGGCGCGGGTCGTCGTCCTGCACTGACGGCCATGCGCAGGGACGCTCGCAGTGCCGGACTCGCGGTGACGTCGCTCCTGTCCAGGACGGGCTTGCCCGCGGCGATCCTCATGCTCCTCGCCGCGACCCCGGCCTGGGCGACCCAGGTGCGCGACCTCGCCGCCACCCATCGCGACGGACAGACGTTCCTCACCTGGACCAGCGCCGGCGCCCCGGGGACGATCTACCGCGTCTACCAGTCGGTCTTCCCGATGCTCACGGAGGAGGACCTGGCCTCGGCCGCGCTGCTGGGCGCGGTCGGGGACTCCACGTGGTGCGACCGCCGGCTCTCCTCGATCCTCGGCACGACCTACGGCTACGCCGTGGACTCGCTGGGGCCCGCGCTCGCGCCCACGCAGGGGCTGTGCGTGGTCACCCCCGATGCGGACAACGTGCGCTACTACGCGGTCACGGCGCAGCGCGCCGGCCGCGTGGAGGAGCGCGAGATCCTGCCGGGGGCGAACGCCCTGTCGGACCCGGTCACCGAGGTCGTGGCGCCGCCGCGCCCGGTCTTCCAGCGGACGCTGGCCTTCGGCCCCATGAGGCTGGAGGTCTACACCTTGTGGGCGAGCGACACGCCCACGCCGTCCTTCCCGGCGATGGCCAACCGGCTGGGCTGCGCCTACGACTGCGGCGTAGTGCGCGGCGCGACGCACGGCTCGCTCATGGTGCGCATGCATGGGCGGGGGTGGAACTTCATCGCCCTCACGGGTTCCGGGCAGCCGGGCGAGTGGCTGCTCACGCTCGACGACTACCTCCCGACGGCGCAGGTCAACTCCTTCTGGTTCGGCTACCATGAGAACTATCAACTTGAGCCCGGCGCCCTCAATCCGGTGCCGGCCTCGGGGCAGGTCGAGGACTACACGGTGCGTCGCGCGCTCTACACCGTCGAGTGGGCGCGTCGCAACTTCCCGGTGGATACCACCGCCGTCTATGCCATGGGCACCTCCATGGGAGGGATCGGCGCCGTGATGCTGGCGATGCGCGCCCCGCGTATGTTCGCCGCGGCCTGGGCCCTGCTCCCCAAGTTCGACTTCTCGTTCACCAGCGATCCCAACCCGGACAACCTGTTCAATGCGCCGAGCGGTCCCCTGCTTTTGGAGGTGGAGCGGATGTGGGGCACGGTGGACGCCAACCTGCCCACCCCGGAAGGCATCCGCACCTACGAGAGCCTGAACGCCGGGTTCCTGGCGGGCTTGCGCGAGGCGGACGGGGTCCCGCCCATCATCGCCTTCAACGGCAAGAATGACGGGGTGGTGGGTTGGGCCGAGAAGATCCCCTTCTACGCGGCGATGCAGGATCGCCGTCTGGGCGGGTACTTCTTCTTCGACCAGCGCGGCCATGCCGGCGGGTCCGCAGCCTGGCGGCCCATGGAGGACCCGCGCTACGTCTACCGATTCCGCACGAACGGGAGCTTCCCTGCCCTCTCGCGGTGCAGCGCCGACCACGATCCGGGCAACGGCCTGGCCAGCAGCGGGGACAGCGTGGGCGCGATCAACGGGTTCGTCGAATGGGACCCGGTGCTCACCGACAACATGAGCATCTGGTTGACGAACCTCCGCCTGCGGGACCTGAGGACCGCCTGGGGCGTGATCCCCGCGCCGTCCTCGGTCACGGTTGACGTGACCCCGCGCCGCCTGCAGGAGTTCGAGATCCGGCCGGGCACGCTCTATGTGTTCGTGGTGCGCCAGCTCTCCTCGGGCTCGATCTCCAAGATCGCCCTGGTGACGCCGGACGCCAAGAACGTGGTGACCCTGCCCGGAGTGCTGGTGACGCGAGGGGGCACGGAGGTGCGCCTGCTGCGGATGGCCAGCCGGAGCAAGGGACTCCTCGAGAACGCGGGACTGGCCGAGGTGGCCCTGCCCAGGCTCTCGGTCCCGCGTAACCCCCTCCGCGGTTCCGGCACGGTCACCGTGACCTGGCCCGGCCGCGGCGAGGGGTGGGTGGATCTTCTGGGCGTCGCGGGGCGCCTCGAGCGGCGGCTCTGGAGGGGGGACGCCTCCGGCGCCATGGAATTCCCGCTGGACGGGGCGGGCCTGCCCGCCGGCGTCTACTTCATCAGCGCTCGCCAGGGAGGGCTTGCCGCGAGCGAACGGGTCGTGATCCTCCCTTGAGGCGCGGGCCGCGGGCGTCCGGCAGGGCCTCCAGCTCGGGGGCGCGCGGGCTCGCGTTCGGCCTGCTGGCCGGAGTGTGGGTGGCCGCGGCCTCGCCACCGGTGGTGCACGCGGCGATCGTGCGCGGCGTGCGCGCCCGCCATCATGACGGGCAGACGTTCCTCACCTGGAACTCGCTCGGAGCCGGCTGGACCTACAAGGTCTACGTCTCCGACCAGCCCATCACCGAGGAGACCGGGCTCCAGTTCGCCACCCTGGCCCGGGTCGTAGGCGATTCCAGCTGGTGCGACCGGCGGTTCTCGTCCCTGACCGGGCAGGTTTACGGCTACGTGACCGATTCCCTCGCGGCCCCGCTGACGGCGGCCCGGGCCCTCTGCGTGCTCACCCCGCAGACGGACGGCGAGCGCGATTACGCCGTCATCGCCGAGCGCGAGAGCGAGGTGCTGGACGACGGGATCTACCGGGGCGTCAACACCCTGGCCGCGCCGGTGCTGGAGCGCGTGGCTTCCCCGCGCCCGGTCTATCAGCGCACCGTGGACCGCAGCGGCGTGCCGATCGAGATCTACAC
>JBBIHL010000141.1:0-7745 GCA_037447075.1 Candidatus Eiseniibacteriota bacterium
CCAGGAGGCCGGCGGCCAGCTCCGCCGCCGGCGTCTCGAGGAAGTCCGGCGCGGAGGCGTCCGCAGCGAGCAACGCCTCGACCTCGGCTCGCAGCGCGGCGTCGCCGGCGCACGCGCGGGCGAGGAACTCCGCCACCCGCTCGCCCGGCAGCTCCAGGGCCTGGTCGAGGATCTCGGCGATGCGCTGCCAGCGCGCGCTGTCCAGGCGCTCGGGCGGTGCCGGGTCGCGGGGCGCGCTCATGTGGGCGCGGCGCCGCCCAGCTCGCGGTAGAGGAACGCCCGGGCCTTGCGCCAGTCGCGCTTGACGGTGCGTGCGTCCACGCCCAGGACGTCGGCCGTCTCCTCCACCGAGAACCCTCCGAAGAAACGCAGCTCCACCACGCGCCCCAGGCGCTCGTCCAACAGGCTCAAACGGCGAAGCGCCTCGTCGAGGGACAGGATGTGGGCCACGGGGTCCTCGGCCCCGACCTGGTCGGGCTCCAGCTCGATCCGCCGCAGGTCCCCGCCGCGCTTGAGCGCCTGCCGGCGCCGCGCGTGGTCCACCACGATCTGCCGCATCGCCATGGCGGCGACGGCGAAGAAGTGGCGCCGGTCGTGGAGGGTGAGGCGGGTCTGATCGAAGAGCTTGAGGTAGGCCTCGTGGACCAGCCCGGTGGTGTCGAGCGTTCGATCGCGGCCCCCGGAGGAGAGCCGCTGGCGGGCCATGGCCCGGAGCTGCTCGTAGACGGCCGGGAGCAGCTGGTTGAGCGCCTCGGGGCTGCCCTCCCGGAGCCGCACCAGCAGTCCGGTGATCTCCTCGGTCGCCATGCGGGGCCCTCCCGGGCCGCCAGCGGCCCGCGGCCCGGACGCCGCGGACGGCGCTCGGGCGGACGCCGACCAAGACCCGAGGCGCTGCCCGCGGACGCCTCATTCTGCGTCCTCGCCCGGCTGGATGTAAACGGGCGAGGCGCGGCGTCTCCCCGCCTCCCAGGGTCCACCCGACCGCCGCGCCGGGCCGGATGTCCCCTCCGTGGCTGTGGGGAACTGGGCCGTGGACGTGATCCCGATCGAGGGCGGCGTGGACTGGGGGATCACGCTCCACCGGGCGGACCTGGCCTATCAGGGCAAGAGCACCACGTTGGGCGACGGCATCTCGTGGGCGAACGGCCCGGACGGCCCCGAGACCGCCTCGGCCGAGATCCAGTCGGCCGGCTACTACGCGGTCGGGGTGTGGAAGAGTGGATCGGAAGACCTGCCCAGGACCGGCCGCTATCTCCTGCAGTTCCGTCCGGCGGGGACGGTGGCGGTCGAGGAGCTGGCGCTCCGCACCCGGCTCGGCCCGATCGCGCCCAACCCGGCCCGCGCGCGCACGGCCGTGACCTTCGACCTCGCCGGGGCGGAGGACGTGGCCCTCGAGGTGTTCGACGTGCGCGGGGCGGTGGTGCGCACGCTGGCCGCGGGCCGCTGGCAGCCGGGGCGGCACCGCCTGGACTGGGATGGCCGCGACGCGGCCGGGCGGCCGGTGGCAAGCGGCGTCTACCTGGTGCGGCTGCGCGCTGGCCGCTATGCGGCAGTGCAGAAGCTGGCGATGGTGGACTAGCGTCTCCGCCGCGGCACCGAGGGGGCGTCTCGCCCGGGTCAGGCCGGGCGGTGGTCCTGCGTGCCGGTCGGGTCCGAGGACGGTGGCTTCTGTCCCTGGCCGCTCGAGACACGCGACCGGGAACGCCCGAGCTGAAGTACGAGGCGGTGGGCGCTCTCGAGCCACTCCAGCTTCTCCGCGAGCCGAAGCCGGGCAAGACGGCGGCGTTGCGCAAGGGAATGCCCTTCCCAGCCCCGCTCCCAGAGCCGCTCCTGCAGCGGATCCATATCGCTCATGAGGGCTCCCCGTGGGGTGGACGGAGCGACCGCTGGGCCCGCACGTCCTCGAGCTCCTGCGGGCGCCCCCGCCTCCTCCTTCATCCGCTGGAGGTTGGCCAGCCCCCGTGACCGCCTCGGGTACGGGTGCCAACCTCTATTCCAGCAGCGTCACCCGGCGCGCGATCACGCGGCCATTGGCCTCGAAGCGCGCCCAGTAGAGGCCCGGCCCGAGCGCGGCGCCGTCGTCCCCGGCGCCGTCCCACCCGACGACGTGCCGCCCGGAGTCGCACTCGCGGTCGAGCAGCTCGCGCACCCGGCGCCCCGAGACGTCGTACACGTCCAGCCGCACGCGCGCCCGCGCCGGCAGCGCGAAGGCGAGCTGCCCGGGGCCGCGCATGGGGTTGGGCGTGGCGCCCAGGAAGGCCAGCTCGGTGGGCCCGAGACCGTCCCCCACCCCCACCAGCTGCGCCGTGCTCCACATGAGGCTGTAGTTCATCGGCGAGCTGGCGGTGTTGCCGCGGACCCGGTAGACCACGATCGGGTGATAGCCGAACGTGCTGGCGGTGAAGCTCATGGTGTCGCGGTCGGCGTCCATCACCTGCGACATCGCCAGCCCCTCGGCGCGGTTGTAGAGGCCCCCGGCTGTGGTGCCGTAGACGTTGAAGGCCAGGTCCGAGGGCCCGGAGTTGCGCACCAGCACGATGTGGTAGGTCTGGCCCGGGCTGAACAGCCCTTCGTAGACGTCGGCGAGGCGGTTGGCTTTCAGGTTCTGATCGAGGTACTGGACCGAGGCCCCGCTCACGCGCCTCCCCAGGGCGTCGTTCTGGTCGGCGTTGTAGCGGTTCAGTTCGGTCGAGGCGTTGCGCACCGCCGCCGGATACACGGTCGCCGGCGTGCCCAGGTAGTGGCCCACCACGAAGTCGGTGAGGTCGCTGGGCGCGCTCGAGACCTTGCGCAGGTTGCTGAAGCCGGTGAGCGTGTTCGCGTAGTCGTCGTAGAGGAACAGGTCGTAGCTGTCGAGAGGGTTGGTCGGGGCGAGCGAGACCACCCACGCCACGCCCGCCGTGTGCGTGAACTGCATGCCGTCGCAGTTCGGCTGGGTGAACGCGCCGGGGTTCGGCGGGGCGGCCCGCGACACCGGCGTGTCCCGGGTCACGACCAGCGGGCTCCAGACGAACTGGTCCGTCTCGGTGTTGTCACTCTCGTTCGATTCGGCGACGAGATCGTCGGGGTCCACCACGTGGGTGAGCGTGTGCCGGCCGCCCCGCACCACGAAGGGACCCGCGTTGTTGACGATGTAGGCCGCGGGATAGCTCGGCCCTGGCCAGATCGAGACGGCGACCTGCTGGTCCACGTCCAGCCATACCCGGCTCTCCAGCGCCCCCACCGGGTTGGGGCCAAGCTGGTAGGAGGCCCAGTTGACCCAGGTGTCAGCATTGCCCGTGAGGGTCGTGGGGAACGGGGTCGAGAACGGCGTGGCGTCGGCGGCGTTGCGCGGGATGAGCGGCATGAACCAGCCCGGCGGCGCCAGCGTGGCCCGCAGGTCCGAGAGCGCGGGCCCCACGCGCAGCTGGTAGGTGTTCGAGAGGGCGAAGTCGTTCGCGTCGCGCTTCCACACCACCACCGCGTAGTTGCCCGCCACCGGCGGCTTGAAGTCCACGGCGTCGGGGACGCCCGGGCCGTTCTGCGAGACGTCGGCCCACTGGGTCTTGGCGTAGGGCCCGCCCGGGTAGTAGAGGCTCAAGTTGAGGTCCGCGCTGCCCGTGAGGTTGTCGAGCGCGAAGGTGTAGGTGCGCGAGGTGTCGGTGATCGCCACCTCGTGGACCTTCACGGCCTGATAGAGGCCCATGGTGACCACCGGGCTGGTCACCCAGGTGTTGTAGAGCGTGGGCGCGGTGAGCAGGCCGCCGACCACGTTGCTCTGGTTGATGTAGAAGCCCCCCACGGGCGGGCTGGTCGAGCGCACCACGCCCACCCAGCGCTCGTCGCCCGACACCAGCGGCCCGCGCACCAGCACGAAGTCCACCTCGCCCGCGGGCTCCGCCGACGTCCGCAGCGGAGTCCCGAACCCGCCCAGCGAGCCCGTGTAGTCGTCGAACAGGCGCAGGTTGTAGTTGTCCGAGCTGCTCACGGGCAGGATGGCCACGGCCGCCCAGTCCGGCGTGGTGAACTCGAACCCGTCGCAGTTCGGGTAGGCCATGGAGCCCTGCGGCGGGGGCGCCGACCGCGGCACCGCCGCCTGGTCCAGCAGCACGTAGGGGGACCAGACGAACTGCTTCTGGTAGGTGTTGTCGGCCTCGTCCGACTCCTGGATGTCGTCGAGGGCGTCCAGCTCCCAGCGCAGCGTGTGGCGGCCGCCCTTCACGCTGACCGGCTGGTTGAAGGCGACCCCCACCGCTCCGGTGGTGCCCAGGAAGCTCGCCCACGGCTCGTCGGAGACCAGGGCGTCGTCCAGGTAGAAGCGGTTGGTGGCCTCGGGGCCGGCGCAGTCCCCGCCGGTGTTCGCCATGGCGCCGTTGAGGTAGGTGGTGGCGTTGCCGTTCAGCTCCGAAGGCAGCAGGGCGGACGCGCCGGTGGCATCGGGCGTGTTGCGCGGCACCACCGGCCAGGACCAGCCCGCCGGAGTGCCCGCCGAGAGGTCCGCGCGGGCCACGTGGGGATACATGAACTCGGCGCCCAGGACGTCGGCCTCGTCCAGGGTGCGCTTCGAGGTCTCCCCGTTGCTGCCGTAGCCGTACATGGTCTTCTCGGTGTCGGTCGGGCCGTAGAGGTCGCGGATCCCCAGGAAGTGCCCCTCCTCGTGGGTGGCGATGTTCTGCACGTCCATCTCCCCGGGGGCGCCGGCACAGCTCCAGGTGTAGAACTGGGCGTTGAAGATGATGTCGGACTCCAGCCGGTTGCCGCTGCCGTCGTTCCACGCGAAGGTGCGGGCGATGGTGCCCGGGCCGTCCCAGTCGGTGCTCCTGAAGAAGATGACGTTGGTGCCGTCTTCCGCGACCACCGCGATCGCGGTGGTGCCGCCATAGTTGTAGGTGAAGCCCGAGGCGCAGGCCCAGGTGCTGAACCCGGTGCTCACCGCGGTCAGCGTCTGGGTGAAGGTGCAGCCGGGCGCTCCGGCGCTGTTGAGGTACCAGGTGGCGGTGCCGCCGGGCCACTGGCTGCCCGAGTAGCAATAGCTGATGTCGTGGTTGACGCTGTTGCTCAAGAGCCCCGAGGCGGCGGCCCGCAGCTGAACGTTGCCGCTCCAGGTGGAGGGCACCCGCACGGTCAGGGAGCCCGGGCCCCAGCTCATGGGCGTGACGGGGGTGTAGGGGTTGCCCGGGAACCGCACGGTGTCGGTCGCGGCGCCGAAGCCCGTGCCGCTGATGACCACCGTGGCCCCGGTGTTGGCCGGGGTGAGCGGCGGCGTGATGCCGATGATGTTGGGCTGCGCCCAGGCGAGCGCCGGGATCAACCCGGCGGCGAGGGCCGCGCCGCGGATTCCGGCCCTGCCCGCGATCATCGCTGACCCTCCCCGCGCAGCTGGCGCACCGCGGCGCGCACCTGGCGCACCGGCAGGGGGCGGCCGTCGAATCGCAGCGCCTGGTCGCCGGCCAGCCGGTACTTGCCCTGCTCGTTCTCCTGGACCGCCAGGCGGGCGCCGGGGGTCTCCTTGAGGAAGAGCACCGCCTGCTCGCCCACCTGGAAGGTGGGCTCGTGCTCCACCTCGAGGGTGACGTCGCCCACGCGGCCGCCCAGGACGCGCAGGATCAGGGTCCGGCCCGGGGTCAAGCCGCCCGCCCACACCTCCTCCAGCGCCAGCGTCACGTCGGTCACGATCAGGCGCGGGTTCTCGATCCTCGAGCTTTCCAGGGCGACCACGCGCCCCACCACGATGGCGTCGGCGTCCCTCGCCATCCGGTCGAAGGGGACCTCGACCATGAGCGCCGAGGCGGGCGGCGCCGCCAGGCCCAGGACGCAGGGGAGCGCAGCGCGGAGCAGGAGGGGCAGGGTGGGTCGGGGCAGACGCATGGCGAACCTCCGGGGCAAGCTCTCTCTTGTGCTGTGAGACGGGCGGCGCTCCCCGAAATCACAGGAATCCCGGCCGGCTTTGCAACCCGCCGGCCGTGGGCTGGCCCGGCCCAATCATGAGCCCGCGCCTGCGAGCGCGATCTGCCCGGCATCCGCGGCGTCGTTCGGCCGGCCGCTTCCTCGACGTGTCTCCAGACACGCCTGCGTCGCGGCCAGCCGAACTCCTTGCGGCTGCCGCCCATCCCGCGCTCTCGGCTTGCGGTTCATGAATAGGTCGGGCTACGGCACGATGGGCAGGTCGCAGCAGGCGCCGCGCGGGATGGGACGCCCGTGCGGGCAGGCGAGCGGGTGGTTCAGGAACTCGCAGATGGAGTCGGTCACCTCGGGGTCAATGACGTGCTCCATGCGGCAGGCCGCGGCCTCGGCCTTGGGGTCGGTGACGTGTAGCGCCGTGGAGAACAGGCACTCGGCCAGGCGCCGCCGCCGCACCAGGTCGCGGGCGCGCGCGCGGCCCTTCGGCGTGAACTCCACGGTGCCCCCGTTCCACTGGATGGCGCCGCTCTCCACCAGGCCGCGCAGCGTGCGGCGGTTGTCCACCACGTCGGGGACCTTGAGCCGCGCCGCCTCGGGCACCCGGCCGTCCTCCTCCACCACCCACATCTGCAGCAGCACCTCGTCGTGGCGCCGCTCCAGCTCCTCGCTCGACACGGTGAGGTCGGTGAGTCGGCCGTGCGCCAGCTCCACGCGGCGGTCGGCCAGGCTCCCCACGTGCACCGCGTGCGTCACGGTGACGATGGTGTGCCCCTCGGAGTGCAGCTCCTGCAGCAGGCGCAGCACCTTCTCCTCGTTCTCGGCGTCGAGGTTGCCGGTGGGCTCGTCGGCCAGCAGCAGCCGCGGCCGGTTGATGAGCGCGCGCGCGATGCACACGCGCTGCTGCTCCCCGCCCGAGAGCTGCGGCGGGTGGTGGGTGGCCCGGTCGGCGAGCCCGACCCGCGCCAGCGCCTCGCCGGCCTCGCGCGCGTCGGGCACGCTGTGGTAGTGCTGGGCGAGCATCACGTTCTCGAGCGCCGTGAGGTAGGGGATGAGGTGGAACTGCTGGAAGATGACGCCCACCTTGTCGCGGCGGAAGCGCACGCGCTCCTCCTCGGAGAGCGCGGTGATCTCCACGCCGTCCACCCAGATGCGCCCGGCGGTGGGGCGGTCCAGGGTGCCGAGCAGGTTGATGAGCGTGGTCTTGCCGGAGCCCGAGGGGCCCATCACGCTCAGCCACTCGCCGGCCTTGATGGCGAGGTCCACCTGGTCCAAGGCGCGCAGCGCGCCGTAGTGGCGCGAGACGCCCTGGAGCACCACCCGGTCGGCGCGCGCCATCATTCCCCCTTGAGCACCGGCGCGGCCTCCAGCCGCAGCGCCCAGCGCGCCGGGCCCACGCCCGCCACCAGCGCGGTGAGCAGCCCCAGCGCCACCACCGCGGGCGGCACCCACGGGTTCACGCCCACCGCCGAGCGGAACACCTCGCGGCCGATGATCTGGGCGAAGACGAAGCCGATCGCCCACCCCAGCGCCCCTCCCAGCAACCCGATCGCCAGGGACTCGGCCGCGAAGGCGCGGGTCACCTCGCCGCGCCCGGCGCCCAGGGCCTTCATCAGCGCGATCTCGCGGCGGCGCTCCAGCGCCAGGTCGGTGAGCGTGCCGAAGGTGCAGAGCAGCGCCGCCAGCAGCGCCGCCACCGTGACCAGCGCCATCAGCTGCCGCATGCGGCGCAGCAGGTCGGCCTCGGTGGCCGAGAGCGCGCGGCGCACCACGGCGCGGGCGGTGGGCGAGGGCTCCCAGCGGCGGGCGAAGGCCTCCACCTGGGCGGGCTCGCCCGGCACGCGCGCGTGGATCGCGCTCAAGCGGCC
>JBBIHL010000142.1:0-7715 GCA_037447075.1 Candidatus Eiseniibacteriota bacterium
GCCCCCAGCTTCAGCGTGCCGCGCCCCAGCCCCAAGGCCGGCGTCACCCAGACCATCGGGCTCACCGACTTCGCCGTCAGCTACAGCCGCCCCGGCGTCAAGGGTCGCGTCATCTGGGGAGACCTCGTGCCTTACGGGGAGCCCTGGCGCACGGGCGCCAACGAGGCCACCACCTTCACCGCATCCACCGACGTGTGGGTGGCGGGGCAGAAGCTCCCGGCGGGGACCTACAGCTTCTTCACCATCCCGGCCAAGGACCAGTGGACGGTGGTCTTCAGCCGCCAGAAGGACCTGTGGGGGGCCTACGACTACAAGCCCGAGGAGGATGCGCTGCGCGTGAAGGTGAGGCCCACCGCCGCCGAGCCCGAGGAGTGGATGCGCTTCAGCTTCGAGAACCTCAAGGTGGACGCGGGCGAGCTGGTGCTGCGCTGGGAGAAGCTGGCGCTCCCGGTCCCGCTCAAGGTGGACGTGGTGGACAAGGTCCTGGCCGACGCGCGCGCGGCCATCGCCGCCGCCAAGCCCGACGACTGGCGCACGCCCAACCGGGCGGCGGACTTCTGCGCCAACAACGACCTCAACCTGGCCGAGGCCATGCAGTGGGCGAAGAGGTCGCTGGCGGTCCAGGAGAACTACTACAACCTGAGCGCGATGGCGAAGCTGCAGGCGAAGGCCGGGAACACCAAGGAGGCGATCGAGCTCGCGCAGAAGGCCGTCGCCGCGGGTAAGGCCTCGAAGGACCGCGTGGACACCAGGCCCACCGAGCGCCTGCTCGCCGAGTGGACGGCGAAGAAGCTGTGAGCGGACGCGCCCGCGGGGGCTGAAGCCCGGCCCCGCGCAGGCCGATGACAGGGGAGGCGGTCCCTTGGGGGCCGCCTCTCCTGGCTTCGGGGGCGGCATGGAATTCGAGCGCGACGAGAGCGGCCGGCGGGTGGTCACGCTGGCCCCGGCCGGCTGGACCCGCTTCGTGTCGGCGGGCTTCCTCTGCTTCTGGCTGGTGGGCTGGGCGGCAGGCGAGCTGTTTGCCCTCACCATGCTGTTCTCCATCGTGGGCATGGTGTTCTTCCCCGAGACCCTGGCGGCCTGGTGGCCCAGGCTGAAGGTGCCCACCGGTGCCGGGACGGTCTGGACCCTGGGCTTCCTGGGGTTCTGGCTGGCGGCCTGGACCTTCGGCGGGGTGATGGCGATGCTGGCCGTGGGGCGCGCGCTGCGGGGCCGGGACCGGATCGCCTTCGACGGTTCCGGCATCTGGTTCACCGCGGGCGTGGGGCCGTTCCAGCGCGCGCGCTCGCTGGAGCGGCAGGCCATCCGGCGCATCGCGCTGCGGCGCCGCGGCGGCGTGCTGGTGGCCGAGACCGGCGAAGGCACGGTGCTGCTGACCGGCATGGGCTCGCTCCAGGATCGCGAGCGCCTGCGCGACGAGCTGAAGCAGGCCCTGGGCCTGGAGGGCCCTGAAGGCGCGGCGCTCGCGCCCCCCGACGAGCCGCCGCCCGGCTGGAAAGCAGCGCGGCGCGACGACGGCGCGGAGTCGCTGGCGACCGACCTGCGCGCGCGGGTCCCCGGGGCCGTCGCGGCCTGGCTCGTGGCCGCGGCCCTGCTCGCCACGCTGGTGGCGATCGGGGGCGGGCTGGCGAGCCAGGACGCTCCAGATGCGGCGGCCGTGGTCGGTGCAGGGGTGGTGAGCTTCATGCTGCTCGGCGCCCTGGCGGGGGCGGGCTGGCTCACCTTCGTGCGCGACGAGTGGCTGGTGCGGCGCGGCGCGCTCGAGCACCGCCGCTGCCTGGCCGGCCGCGTCTGGACCAGGCGATTCGATTCCCCGGTGCTCGAGATCGAGCGCAACGTGGACGGCGAGGGGGACGAGTTCTTCCACCTGGTGGTGCAGGGCGCGGCCGGGCGCCGCCGGATCGCGTCGGCGCTCCGCGATCCCGTCGTCCCGCGCGACCTGGGCCTGTGGATCGCCGCCCGCACCGGCGCCGACCTGAAGCTGCCCGCGGAGCTGAAGGCGGCCTAGGCTCGCGGCGGCCGCGCCCGGCGTCTTCCCCCGGGTAGTGACTCGGTGTGGTCGGGCGGTTACAATCGGGGACCGCCCGGAGACCCGATCCATGCGTCCTCCCCCGCAGGCCCGCGCCCTCCTCTGCCTGCTGGTTGGCCTGGGCCTGGGCGCCGCCCTGCCCGTCGTGGCCGCCAGGCCCGGGACCTCTCCCCAGGAGCGCGAGCGCTTGAGGGCCCTCCACGCCGAGCTGATGGAGAGGCGCGCCCAGGCCAAGCGCGACGCCGACGTCTCCATGGCGGCCTTGCACGATGAGATGCTGGCGCTGGCCGACGCCCTGGAGGCCGCGGGGCTGGACTCGCTCTCGGCCAGCGCGCTCTCCGCCGCAGGCGGCCTCTCGACCCGTCTGGGGCAGGGGGCACGCGCGCAGGCCGAGCTGGGCCGGGCCGTCTCGATGGCGCACCGGGCTCGCGACCTGCGCGCGGAGATCGAGGCCCGCCGGCAGCTCGCCAACCTGGTCAAGGACGGCGACCCCGAGCTCGGGGCGCGGATGCTCGAGCGGACCGTGGCCCTCCAGGGCCGCGCGCGCGACGACCGGGAGCGCGCCAACGTCCTGCACGACCTGGGGAAGGCCTACGGGGTGCTGGGCCGGTGGGCGGACGCCATCCGGGTGAACAACCAGGCGATCGTGTCAGCGCGCAAGTCCGGCGACGCCGACATCCAGAGCTACGCCCTGGCGGCACACAGCCAGTACCTGCACCAGCTCCATCGCGAAGCCGAGGCCCTGGCCCTGGCGGACAGCGCGATCGCGCTGGCGCGTCGCGCGGAGCGCGATCATCCGCTGTCGGGGGCCCTGCTGGCGCGGTCCAACGCGCTGCGGGGCCTGGAACGCCGGGAGGAGGCGCTGGCCGCCCTGGAGGAGTCGTGGCGCATCGATCGCGCGCGCGGGGACCTGCGGCACGGCAGCCGCACCCGGCTCCTGATGGCGAACCTGCTCTTCGAGCTGCGGCGCTACCCGGAGTGCCTGGATCACCTGGACGACCTCGTCCGGCAGGTGCGCGCGAGCGGTGACTCTCTGCTCCTGCTGCGGGTGCAGACCCTGCAGGCGGCCGCGCTGGTGTCGGACCGACGCTACGGCCCGGCGGATTCGCTGATCGGATGGGTCCTGCCCCGCTACGAGTCGCTGCGCGCCCGGCAGGACGACGAGGCCAGCCGGGCGGGGCTCTTCGCGCGCGGCGGGGAGCTCTACGCGACGCGCGCGCGTCTCTACCTGGAGACCGGCCGGGTCGTGCAGGCCTGGCGCAGCGTGGAGCTGGGGCGGGCGGCCGTGCTCAAGGAGCGCCTGGGGGCGACGTCCGGCGCCGCGACCCTGGCGGCGGTTCAGCGGGCGCTGGAGCAGGCGGGCGCCGCGCTGGTCCAGTACAACGATCCGCAGCGCCACCCGCTCGTGGTTTTCGTGGTGACGGCCGACCGGGTCCGGGCGCGCGTGCTCGGCAGCTACGCCTCGGAGCGCGATGCCGCGGCCGCGCTCCACCTCATGGCATCCGGCGGGGCCGACGACGCCTGCCGCCCGCCGCTGGATCGCCTGGGCCGCGCGCTCCTCGACGGGGTGGCCGAGATGATCCCGGCCGGCACCAGGCGCCTCTACCTCATCCCGCCCAGCGACCTGATGGGGCTGCCCTTCGAGGCGCTGCCGCTGCCGGACGCGGCGGGGCCTCCGCAGACCCTGGGGGACCGCTTCGCCGTGAGCTACCTGCCGGCGGCCGCGGCGCTCCCCGCACTGGCCGAGCGTTCGAGCCCGGCCGCCGGCATGCTCGTGCTGGCCGACCCGCGGATCGAGCGCGGGCCCGCGACACCCCGGCTCCCCGTGAGCTTCCGCGGCCTGCTCGGCATCTCGCTGCCGGGCGCCCGCGCGGAGGCGCGCAGCGTCGCCGGGAAGGACGCGCTGGTGCTGCTCGGCCGGGACGCCTCCAAGGAGCGGCTGCTGGCTTCCGACCTTTCGCGGCGTGCCGTGATCCACTTCGCCACCCACGCGGTGGTGGAGCCGCTGGCGGCGGACTCGTCGGGGCTGCTCCTCGCCGGCCGGGACGGCCTGCTGCGGGCGACCGAGGTCGAGCGCCTCGACCTCGATGCCGACCTGGTCACGTTGAGCGGCTGCCGCACGGGCGGGGGCGAGTCCTTCCTGGGCGAGGGGACCTTCGGGCTGTCGCGCGCCTTCCTGATCGCGGGAGCGAGGTCGGTGGTGAGCAGTCTGTGGGACGTCGAGGACCGCGCGGCCGCGCGCTTCATGGCGCTCTTCTACCGGAACCTCGCCGCCGGGCTGCCCCGCGACGAGAGCCTGCGCGGGGCCCGCCAGGCCATGGCCCGCGAGGGGTACCGCCACCGCGACCGGTCGGCCTTCGCCCTTCTCGGGCTGGGGCACCAGGCGGTTCCCGCGGTTTCCGGGCCGCCCGCGGGAGGGACCGGGAGAAGGGCGGCCTTCGCCAAATGATACCGGCGCCAGCGGAGGTGCGGGGTCCCGTCGAGCCGTGGCTCGAGCAGCTCCGCGCCCGCTTCGTGGCCGTGGCGGCCCGGCGGGTGCGGCACGAGGCCGTCGAGGACCTGGTGCACGAGGCGCTGCGGGTCGTCCTGGAGCGCGGGATCCGCCTGTCCGGGAACGAGACCGTCGAGGGCCTCCCGTCGCTGGCCTGGTGCTTCCAGGTGCTGCGCAACACGATCGGCAACTTCTACCAGAAGGACCGCACTCGCGCGCACCATGCAGGCCGCGTGGACGCGTTCGAGCAGGCCGAGGCGCCGACGCCCCTGGACGCGCTGGAGGCCGAGGAGTCGAGCCGGGTGATCCGCGACGCCCTCCGCGAGCTGCGCTCCCGGGACGGGACGTGCGGCCGCTACCTGGAGCGGCTGGCGGAGGGGGCCGATCCCGCGCAGCTGGCGGCGGAGGAGAGGCTGGCGGCGCCCGTGCTCTATCGCAGGCTCTACCGGTGCCGGCACAAGCTTCGGGCGCTGCTCGAGCAGAAAGGAGTCCTGCCGTGACCCGATCCCGCGGGGGCGCGCCCACGCCCGAGCAGGCAGACCGGCTCGCCCGCTACGTGTCGGGGGAGCTGTCGGGGGAGGAGCGCGCGGCGCTGGAGCGGGAGATCCTGGCGGACGACGCGCTGGCCGATGCCCTCTACGGCGAGCTGGCGCTGCGGTCGCTTCCGCTCCAGGCCCCGGGGGCCCCGGCACGCGCGATCCCCGCGACCCGGCCGAGGTCGCGGCCGCCGTTCTGGCGCTGGCAGGTGGCGCTTCCGGCGGCGGCCGCGGTGATCGCGGTCTTCTCGATGCTGTGGATCGTGGGGCGGCAGACCGCCGGCCCCGGCCGGACCCTGCGTGGCCAGGGGGGAGCCCCGCGCCTGCTGGAGCCGCTCGGAGAGGTGGAGCGCGTGCCGGGACGGTTTGCATGGACGCCGGCTGCCGGCGCCGCGAGCTACCGGCTGGAGGTCCTCGACGCCGAGGGCCGCGTGCGCTACGAGACCGTCACGCCCCGGACCAGCCATCCGCTGCCGGCGGGAGCGCTCCCCGACACCCTCGCCCTCCTGCGCTGGCGCGTCGTGCCCGTGGACGCCGCTTCCCGGGAGCTGCCGGCCTCGGAGTTCGCCACGCTCCGGATCCCCCGCCGCTGACCCGCGGCCTTCCGGCCGCGGCCGTGCCCGGGAGATCCCTCGCCCTCGCCAAACATCCCCGGCGACCGGGGAGGAGCCCTGCCGGACCCCCTGCTCCTCCCGCAACCTCAAAGCTGGAGGGTCGCCATGCGCGCTCGCCCATTCCCCATGCTGTTCGTCCTCCTGGCCTGGTCGGCGGCGCTGCCCGTCGCCCCGGCCCTGGCCACCTGGTCCACCACCGGCGACATCGTGGCCGGCGGCGCGCTCGACGAGCAGACCGGTTTCGCGTTCACGTCCGTGGGAACCGCCATCGCCCCCGCCCCCGACGGCGGGGCGTTCGTCGCGTATGTCTTCGGGGACTCCATCCGTGTCAATCGCCTCAACGGCGACACCGGCGCCCGCATGTGGGGGACGAACGGGGTCAAGGTCAACGAGGGCGGCAACGCCAACTCCCCACCGTTTGTCGTGAGCGACGAGGTCGGGGGCTGCTGGGTGGTGTGGGACGACACCCGCGCGGCCAGGGGCATCTACGTCCAGCGGTTCGACGCCAACGGCAACCCGCTGGGGCCCATCGGCGGCTTCCTGGCGGCGGGGGTCTCGGGGAGCAGCCAGCCCTTCGGCCCCGCGATCGCCGCCAGCCCGGGTGATCGCATCCTTATCGCCTACTGGCGGACCGCGGCGGGCGGCGGCCTGCGGGTGCAGCGCATCCGGATGCAGGGCGGCGGCTTCGCGCCCGTCATCGAGTTCCCGGGCGAATCCTTGATGACCACCGACACGGGTTCACCCTCCGACACGCCCATCCACGTGTTCGCCGACGGCACCGGCGGCGGCATCGCCGTGTGGGCCTCCAACCGCGGCAGCCTTCCCGGCGGCGCGGGCACCGTGAAGATCGTCGCCAACCGGTTCGGCGCCAGCGGCGCCGCGCTGTGGGGCGCGGAAGGGGCGGTGGTGCAGGCGGCGACCGGCACGAGCACGGCCCGGCATCGCGCCGCCTGGGACGGGACCTTCCTCTACGCCTGCTGGGAGCACATCTCCGACCCCGTGGCGGGCACCCTCGCCGGCATCCGCGCCCAGAAGCTCGACGGCAACGGGGTCGCTCAATGGGGCACCACGGCGACCGGCGCCACGGTGATGAACTCGGTGGTCACATCCTTCAGCAACAACGCGCTGGTCAAGCAGCCCCGCCTGGCGCTGGACGGCGCCGGCAACGCGTGGGTGGCCTGGGTGGATTCCCGGGACTTCAACCGGCCGGGGCCGAACGGCTTCCCTCACGCGCAGGACCTCTACGTCCAGCGGATGAGCGCGTCGGGAGCCGCCCAGCTCGCCGCCAACGGCTCGCCGGTGGATACGGTCACCGGCTCCAGCATCGAGCTGCAGGCGGCTCCCGGGAACGCGGGCGAGCTGCTGCTGGTCTACCGGTCGCTGATCAACGAGGTCGAAGGCGACATCCTGATAAGGCGCGTCACCACCGCCGGGAGCGGCGCTCCGCCGAGCTTCTTGAGCCCGTTCAACGACGGCCAGATCCAGAGGAACCCGGTGATCGCCGCCGACGACTTCGCCGGCGTGTTCGTCGCCTGGGACGACGACCGCGCCAACCCCAACCAGGACGTCTACGCCACCCACCGCACCGGCGCCCTGGGCCGGGAGGGGCCGGCGCTCACGCTGACCTCCCCCAACGGCGGCGAGTCGCTGATCGGCATGAGGCCGGCGCCCGTGACGTGGACGGGCACGCTGCCGGCGCTCCAGAACGTCAAGCTCGAGTTCAAGAACGGGACCGGCCCTCGCCAGACCATCTCGACCGCGACGCCGAACGACGGCCTCTTCACCTGGACCGTGCCGAACCTCACCTCGACCCAGCTGCGCGCGTTCGTCTCCGACGCTTCGGACGGGGTGCCCGAGGACAGCAGCAACGCGGTCTTCAGGGCATGCGCCAGCCTGAACGCCCTGGATCCCTACGGCTCCATCGATGCCCCCAACGACGTCGGGCTCGCGGACTTCAACGAGGACGGCATCCTGGACCTGGCCGTGCCCGCGACGGCGGGTGTGCACGTGATGCGGGGTGGCGGCTTCGGTGGGGTGGGCAACGG
>JBBIHL010000143.1:0-7690 GCA_037447075.1 Candidatus Eiseniibacteriota bacterium
GGCTTCGAGGTCGGCGGCAGGTCGCAGCGGAAGACCAGCAGCAGCCAGGGCGCGTCGCGGGCCACCAGGCGGCGCTCGCGGTAGGGGCCGGGGAGGGGCTGGTCGAGGGCCCCCGACGGGACCGGCCACGCCAGATCGTAGCGTCCCTCGCGCAGCCCGTCGCGCAGGCGATGCGCGCGCACGGCTAGCTCAACCACCACCGTGTCGAAGGCCCCGCGCGTGAAGGCGCCGCGGGCCGCGGCCAGCACCAGCCTGCGGCCGGGCTCCACCCATGCCCGCCGGTAGGGGCCGAGCCCGGCGGGAGCCAGCGTGTCGCGGTCGCGCGGACTCACGGGTGCGCACAGCGGGTGGGCGAGCTTGGCGAGCAGCAGCGGGTCGCGCCGCGAAAGCCGCAGTCGCAGGGTGGAATCGTTCGGGCACTCCACTCCGGCGAGCCCGTCGGCCGGCCGATCGCGGAAGCGGTCCGCGCCATCCACCGACCACAGCAGCCACAGGGCGGAGCCGGCGGCCTCGCCGCGCAGCGCCCGCTCGAAGGCACGCCGGAAGTCCGTCGCGAGGCACGGCGTGCCGTCGGCGAACCGCAGGCTGGGCCGCAGGTGGAAGGTCCACTGGAGGCTGTCCGCCGAGACCTCCCAGCGCGCCGCCCCCGCCGGGATCGCGCGCCCGGCGCTGTCCTCGTCCACCAGCCCCCGGTAGAGCAGGCGGCGCAGGGGCAGCGTGGCGGCGTCGGGGCGCGACCACGGGCGCAGGTCGGCGGGCTCCTGGCCGAAGGCCCAGTTGAGGCGGGTGGGTGCGGGCGGGCGGGCGCAGCCCAACGTGAGCGGCGCCAGCAGCAGCGCGACCGCCAGCGTGCGGCTCCGGCCCCCCATGGGGCGCGCAGTCTAGGGAAGCGTGGTCGCCCAAACAAGCGCGCGGCGCCGGCGGCCGGAGCAGAGACCGCTACGCCTGCGTCGTCACCTCCGAGGTCTCCCCCGCCGGCGTCCGGGTCGCGGACCAGTAGAGACCCAGGCACGCGCTGGTGAGCGCGGCCGAGGCCACGAACGCGGCGCCGGGCAGGTGCACCGGGGCCGCCCGCGCGCTGAAGCGGCCGAAGAGCTGGGTCATGAGCGGCGGTCCCACGACCGAGCTGAGCGAGTAGAGGCACGCGACCGCGCCCTGCAGCTCACCCTGGGCGTCCGGGGCCACGCGGTGGGACATGAGCGCGTTGGTGCTGGGCATCACCATGGCGCCGCAGAACCAGGTCGCGAGCCAGGCGAACATCATCCAGCCCGCGGTGGCCGTGGCGTAGCCCACGTAGCCGACCGTCGCGACGGTGATCCCGGCGAGCGCCGTCCGCCGCTCCCCCAGCCGCGGTACCAGCGAGCGCAGCAGCAGCGCCTGGCTCATGGCCATCACCAGTCCCGCGACGGCGAGCGAGGCCCCGATGGTGGCCTCGGACCAGCCGAAGCGGAGCTTGGTGTAGAAGGCCCAGGTGGCGGGCATCACCTGGTGCGCCACCATCCACAGGAAGAGCGCCCCGAGCAGCCCGAGCACCACCGGATGCCTGCGCATCCGCAGCAGGGTGCCGAGCGGGTTGGCGCGCCGCCAGTCGAAGGCGCGCCGCCTCTCGGGCGGGAGCGGCTCGGGCAGGACGAGGAAGCCATAGGCGAAGTTGAGCAGGCTCAAGCCCGCGGCGGCGAAGAAGGGCGCGCGCGGCCCCAGGCCCCCGAGCAGGCCGCCGATGGCGGGCCCCACGATGAAACCCGTCCCGAACGCGGCGCTGATCAGGCCGAAGCTCTGCGCCCGCCGGCCCGGCGGGCTGATGTCGGCCACCGAGGCGTAGGCGGGCGTGAACGAGGCACCCGCGATCCCGGAGATGGTGCGGCCCAGGAAGAGCCAGCCCAGGGTCGGCGCGAAACCCATGACGAGGTAGTCCAGGCCGAGCGCCGCCACGGCGAACAGCAGCACCGGCCGGCGCCCGTGGCGGTCGGAGAGGTTGCCCAGCACGGGCGCGCAGAGGAACTGCATCACCGCGTACACGAACGCGAGCCAGCCGCCGTAGATGGCCGCCCGGCTCACGCTGGCGCCGGTGAGCTCGACCAGCAACGCCGGCAGCACCGGGATGATGATGCCGAAGCCGATGACGTCGAGGAGGACCGTGATCGCGATGAAGACGAGCGCGTGCTTGCCGGGCTGGCGTGGGGCCATGGACGAGTTCCCGGGCCTGATACTGCCCGCCAGCGTCGGCCGATGCAACGTGGGGTCGGCAGCGGGGAGCGACGCGTGAGGCCGGAGGGGTTCCTGCGGCTCGTGGCGCCTGTGCGATCCTGGTCGGCCTCTCGCCGAAAGATCTCGGGCGTCATCGGCGGCTTCCGTTCGCCCCCGCACGCTGCTTGAGGCGCGGCGGTTCCTCCAGGATCTCGAGGATCGCGCGCGCGCAGTGGACGCGGTTGCGTCTTGCCTCGCCCGCCAGCGCCACGATCCCTGCCGATTCGAGGCGCGCGAGTGCGCGCTGGGCGGTCGTGAAGGCCACATGCAGGCGCGCCGCGAGCCTCGTTGCCGACCAGTAGGGATTCTCGGCGAACAGCTCGAGCGCCATTTCGGGCAGGCGCGATGGAGACCTCGCCAGCTGCGCACGCCAGCCCCCGAGCAGGGCGTCAATTCGCTGGATGCGGTCGAGCGCGTCCTCCGCCTGCCCCCCGACCCCCCTAAGGAAGTAGCCCAGCCATTCCTCCCACTCACCGCGCTCCGTGGCTCCCAAGAGACGCGCGTAGTACTCCGAGCGTGTCGCCTCGAACCAAGCGCTGAGGTAGAGGAGCGGCGAGGGCAGCACCTCCCTCGCGATGAGCATCAAGGTGATGAGCAGCCGGCCGACGCGGCCGTTGCAGTCCAGGAAGGGGTGAATGGATTCGAACTGGGAGTGCGCCAGAGCCGCGTGGACGAGAGGCGGGAGCGTCTCGTCGTGGAGGAACCGCTCCCACGCCCCAAGGCAGTCCGTCAGCCGCTCAGGCGGGGGGGCCCGAACGTGGCGTTGGAGAGCGTGGAGCCGGGGGGACCGATCCAGTTCTGCGTGCGACGGAACTCGCCAGGCGTGGCGGCCTCGCCGCGCACGCCCCGCATCAGCCGCTCGTGAAGCTCGCGGACCAGACGCAGCGAGAGCGGGAGCTTGCGAAGCCGCTCGACGCCGTACTCCAGGGCGACGACGCAGTTGGCCACCTCGCGCAGGTCGGCGGGGCTGCGCTCAACGGCGGCCCCGGCCTCGGCGGCCAGCAGCTCGCGGAAGGTTGCCTGGGTGCCTCAACGCGGCTGGAAAGCACGGCCTCTCGTCGGACAAAGGGACGAATGAGGAGGTGTGGGTTTGGCAGGCGCCTCCCTTCTCCTGCGGGCGGCCGACCGTGCGGTCGGCGGCGGAGAGGGCCGCTGCAAGCTCCGCCCCCCATCGGATGGAGGGGGGGCTGCGGATCGGGTACGAAGGCATGGTAGCCGCCGGGGCAGAGGACTCGGCGACTGTGCGGCTGCCTTCGACGCTCGATGGTCATGGCTCCCTTGTTTGCGGGGGCGAGAATAGCCTCCGGGATTATTAGCGAAATCACTCCGAAACGAAAAGAGGGAACCTCGGCCCGCCGTCCCCCGGCGCCCCCGGGGCCACCGGCCCCTGCGCTCTACCCGGACAGCGCACGCCCCCGCGTTGCCCCTCCCCTACCCCCATGCTAGCGTCGCGCGCATGGACGCTGAGACTCGCGACCCGCGCCACGCGCGGGTGCGCGCCGCTCTGGCCCAGCGCCGCGCCGACGTGCTGCTCGTGCCCCCGTCGGCCGACTTCGTCTGGCTCACGGGCGCCGTGGCCCGCTCCACCGAGCGCCTGGTGGCGCTCGTCCTCCCACGCGACGACGGCCCCTTCTGCCTGGTGCCGCGCCTCGAGGCCGGCTCGCTGGCGCAGGAGTGTCCCTGGCTTCCCCTCGAGGTGTGGGACGAGGCCGAGGACCCCCTGGAGCGCCTGGCCCGGCACCTCGATCTGGAGCGCCGGCCCACGCTCCTCGTGGGCGAGGGCTTCCGGGTGGCCCACCTGCTGCGCCTGCTCGCGGCGACTGCCTGCCGTCCGGCCTCCGAGGTCATGGCTCCGCTGCGCGCGGTGAAGGACGCGGAGGAGCTGCGGCGGCTCCAGGAGGCGGCCGCGCACGCCGACCGCATCGTGGAGGAGACGGCCGACCACATGCGGCCGGGCATGACGGAGCGGCGGGTCGCGCGCTTCGCCATGGAACGCTTCGCCGATGCCGGCGACACCGAGCCCTGGGCGATCGTGGCCTCGGGGCCCAACGCCGCGCTGCCCCACCACCAGTCGTCCGACCGGGTTCTCCGGGAGGGCGACGTGGTCGTGCTGGACGTGGGCGCCTACACGCGCGGCTACGGCTCCGACATCACGCGCACCTACTGGCTGGGCGCCGCCGAGGCCGACGCGCAGCAGATCTACCCGCGGTGAAGGCGGCCCAGGCGGCCGGCGTGGAGGCGACCCGCGCCGGCACGGCGGCCCAGCAGGTGGACGCCGCCGCGCGCGGCGTCATCGAGCGGGCCGGCTACGGCGGCTGCTTCCCGCATCGCACCGGGCACGGCCTGGGCCTGGAGGTCCACGAGCCGCCCTACCTGGTGGCAGGCAACGCCGCGCCGCTCGAAGCGGGCATGGTGCACAGCGTGGAGCCGGGCATCTACCTGCCGGGCCGCTTCGGCGTGCGGCTGGAGGACATCGTGGTGGTGGAGAACGGCGGCGCCCGCCGGCTCAACCGCGCCCCGCTCGACCCGCGGCCGCCGAGGCTTCGCTGATGGGCGCCTCGACCCCCTCCGCCACCTCGGCGCGCGCCGGCGTGGCCCCCGCCCCGCCGGCTCCTGGCTCGCTCGAGGCGATCCTCGAGGACCTCAACGACGAGCAGTACCAGGCGGTGACGCACGGCGAGGGCCCGCTGCTCATCGTGGCCGGCGCCGGCACGGGCAAGACCGCCGTCATCACCCGGCGCATCGCCTGGCTCATCTCCACCAAGCGCGCGCGCCCCGAGGAGATCCTGGCCCTCACCTTCACCGACAAGGCGGCGGCCGAGATGGAGGCGCGCGTGGACGTGCTGGTGCCCTACGGCTACGTGGGCGCCAACATCTCCACCTTCCACGCCTTCTGCGACCGGCTGGTGCGCCAGCACGCGGTCGAGCTGGGCCTGACCTCGCAGCTGCGGGTGGAGTCGCGCGCCGAGGTGCTGGTGTTCCTGCGCGAGCGGCTGTTCGAGCTGGGCCTCGAGCGCTACCTGCCGCTCGGCAACCCCGACCGGCACCTGGACGCGCTGGTCACGCTCTTCGACCGCGCGCGCGACGAGGACGTCTCCCCGGAGCGCTACCTGGCCTTCGCCGAGGAGCTCGCCGCGCGCGCCAGCGACGACCCCGAGCTCCGGGACCGCGCCGGGGCGCAGCTCGAGCTGGCGCGCGCCTACGGCCACTACCAGCGGCTGCTGCTGGAGAACGGGCGGATTGACTTCGGCTCCCAGATCAGCCTGGCGCTGCGCCTGCTGCGCGAGCGTCCCTACCTGCGCCGCGAGGTCCAGGACACTTACCGCTACCTGCTGGTGGACGAGTTCCAGGACACCAACCACGTGCAGTTCGAGCTGGTGAAGCTCCTGGCCGGCGGCCGCCGGAACCTCACCGTGGTGGGCGACGACGACCAGAGCATCTATCGCTTCCGCGGCGCCAAGGTGGAGAACCTGCTCGACTTCCTGGAGGCGTTCCCCACCGCCCGGGTGCTGCTGCTGCGGCGAAACTACCGCTCGGGCCAGAAGGTGCTGGACTGCGCCCACCGCATGATCCAGCTCAACAACCCCGACCGCTTCGAGGCCAGGGACCCCGGTCGCTTCGACAAGCGGCTCCTGGCCACGCGCGCCGTGGAGGGCGTGGTGGAGCATCGGGCCTACGCCACCGGGAGCGACGAGGCCGAGGAGGTGGCGCGCGAGATCGCCGAGCCGATCGAGCGCGGCGAGCGCGCGGCGCGGGACTTCGCCGTCCTGGCGCGCACCCACGCCCACCTGGATCCGGTCGCGCTCGCCCTGCGGGGGCGCGGGGTGCGCTTCGTGCGCAGCAACACGGCCGGCCTCTACCAGCGCCCCGAGGTGCGCCTGTGCCTGAACCTGCTGCGGCTGCTCGCCGACCCCGACGAGGGCGGCCCGGCCTACGTGGTGCTGGGCGACGCGTTGTTCGGCGTGGAGCCGCTCGACCTGGCGAGGCTCTCGGCCGCGGCCGGGAAGCGCAACCGCGGCCTCCTGCGCCTGGCGCGCGAGTGGGCCGGCGAGTCGCCGCCGCCGCTCGCGGAGAAGTCGGTGGAGGCCGTGCGCCGCTTCGACGCCCTCCACCAGCGGCTGGCCGAGAGCGCCGTGCGCCGCCCGACGGCCGAGGTGCTCTACGAGTTCATCAAGGAGAGCGGCCTGCTGGGCCAGCTTCACGCCGACCAGGGACCCGACGCGGTGGAGCGCGCGCAGAACCTGAGCAAGCTGTTCGGGATCGTCTCGCGGGTGGGGCCGCTGCTCAAGCTGGACCGCGTGCCCTACTTCATCCGGCACCTGGACCTGCTGATCGAGGCGGGGGACGATCCCTCGGCGGCCGAGGTGGAGACCGACGAGGACGCGGTGCGGCTGCTCACCGCCCACAACGCCAAGGGGCTCGAGTTCCCCGTGGTCTACGTGGTGCACCTGGTGCAGGGCGCCTTCCCGCTCGACCAGCGCCACGACCCGATCCCCTTCCCTCCCGAGCTGCGGCGCGGCGGCGGCGACCCCAAGGCCGACCACTATCGCGAGGAGCGCCGGCTCTTCTACGTGGCCATGACGCGGGCGCGCGACCGCCTGGTGCTCACCCACGCCGCCGACTACGGCGGCAGGAGCGTGCGCAAGGTGAGCGGCTTCGTGGTGGACGCGCTCGACCTCAAGAGCCCGCCCAAGGCGGCCCGCAACGCCTCGGCGCTGGAGACCATCGCCCGCTACGCGCCGGCGGCGGACTCGCCCGCGCCCGAGATGGCGCCCCTCCCGCCCGACAAGCCGCTGCGCCTCTCCCACGGGCAGATCGACGACTACCTCACCTGCCCGCTCAAGTACCGCTACGCCCACGTGGTCCAGGTGCCGCTGGGCAGCGATCCCGCGGTGATGTACGGCATCGCCATGCACCACGCCATCCGCGTCTACCTGCAGCACCGCATGAAGGGGCTGCCGATCGCGGCGGAGGACGTGATCGCGGCCCTGGAGGGGGCCTGGTCCTCCGAGGGGTTCTACTCGCGGGAGCACGAGGAGCTGCGGCTGGAGGAGGGGCGCCAGGCGCTGCGGCGCTTCGTGGCGCGCGAGGAGGCCTCCGCCCGCAGGCCGCTCGCCATCGAGACGGACTTCAGGTTCCATCTGGGCAACGACGTGGTGGTGGGCCGCTTCGACCGGATCGACGAGACGCAGGCGGGCATCGCGCTGGTGGACTACAAGACCAGCGAGCTGGATGACCCCGACAAGGCCGACGAGCGCGCGAAGAAGAGCTTGAGGGACGACCAGCTCGGCATCTACGCCCTGGCCTACCGCGAGACGCGCCAGGCCATGCCGGCGCGCGTGGAGCTGCACTTCGTGGGCACGGGGGTCGTGGGTTCGGCCCAGGTGGAACCCCAGTACCTGGAGCGCGCCGCCTCCCGCATCCGCGCGGCGGCGGCCGGCGT
>JBBIHL010000144.1:0-7572 GCA_037447075.1 Candidatus Eiseniibacteriota bacterium
GAGTCGGGCGGCGACCGCGAGGAGGTCACCTACGTCGACATCGAGGCGTGGGGCAAGTCGGGCGAGAACATCTCCAAGTACTGCACGAAGGGCCGCCCGCTGTTCGTGGAGGGCCGGCTCGGCTGGCTCGGCTTCGCCAGCACGCGGCCAGCGCACCGCGGGCGCGGCGCCCAGAGCGCCCTCATCGCCCGCCGCATCCAGGCCGCCGCGGAGCGGGGCTGCGATTCCCTGGTGGTGGAGACCGCCGAGGGCAAGCCCGAGAAGCCCAACCCGTCCACCCACAACCTGCTCCGCCTCGGGTTCCAGGTGGCCTACCGGCGGCCGAACTACGTGCGGGTGGAAGCCCGCGCCGAGCCGTAGCCGCGCCGAGACTTGCCGCGGAGCGCCCTCAGCCGCAGCCGATCTCCCACGCCGGTGCGCGGCGCGTGGTAGCGGCCGGGAACGACGGTGACCGATGCGCGCCTCCGTGCATCCGAGATCACTCAACCGGTCACCCGGAAGCCACGAGGCTCCTAATCGCTCTCTGGCAACGTTCAAGACTCGCTGCGTTTTGAGCGGCGACAGTGGGCCGCCATCCGGATCGCGTGTCCAGGACGAACTCGATGAGCCGCGAAGTATAGGCAGGCCCGATCCTCCGGCCGCTCGTTCGAGATGGCACCATGTCTGCGCGGATGCCAGCGTTCGCCGAGTCGCGCGCGAGCGCGACAACCTCGTCCTTGGGGGACGATAGGGACTCAGGGAGTTGGGGAACACGGGCGATCGGGATTTGGAGAAATGCGCCGAATCGCTCCCGGTCCGCCATCAACCAAGCCTCCAACTCCCTGACCGCCACCCTGAGCTGGAACCTGGGCGCACGCCGTCTAAGCCACGATTTCACGAGGGCCGGCGCGCAACCCGACTCATCGTTCAGATCCACGAGCACAACCCATGGCGCGTGCCCTGCGGCGTGATTGAAGGCACGAATGTGCTGACGCAGCCAAGCCTTTCCTTTCCTGCCGTAGACCTCAGCAACTTCCGCCCCTGCGTGCCTGAGCAGAATCCGCAACACAGTTTCATCCAAGTGCCCCTCGACGGCGCACGACACCCAGACGCTGTGGACCGCCACAGACTAGCGATCCCCAAACAGGCTCAGCTGATCCACTCCCTTCGGGCTGGTCCGTGGAAGAACGGCCTCAGGGAGATCAACGCCATGCCGCAGCAATGTCGCCACCTGCCCCAGAGAGCTGGCCGATTCAACGATGGTCCCCTCGGGCCCTGGCCTCAAGAGCAGGACTTCATCGAGACCGATGCCCTCATCTCTCAATAGGTCAGGCGAATGTGTGCTGATGACCACTTGCCGCCCGGTTCTTCGTTGCATTCTTGCGAAGATCTGCGGAACGAACCGAACGACTTCAGGATGGAGCGAGAGCTCGGGCTCCTCCAGCAAGAGCGGACCCTCACCGTCGAGGGCAGCCCAAAGCAGGCCCGTCAGTCTTAGGGTCCCGTCAGAGAATTCACCTTCCGTTTGCCAGGCACCCTGGGGCCTCCAATGTTCGTACTTGCCGCGTAGGTGCGGGGTACCTTTGGGGTCCTTCCACACTTCTACCTTGCTAAGCTGAGGAACCGCTACCTTCAGCACTCTTTGGATCCGCGCCAGCCGCCCCGCCTGCGTCTTCTTGTTGGTCGTCGCGATCTGTTCAAGGAAATCGCCTCCGTAAGGGTCGTTTCGGCGGCCCACAGATCTATCGGGTTCGCGCACCAATTGAGGAACTATATGCAGATACCGGATTGAAGAGAGGAATTCGACGAGACCGCGGAACTCCCGGTTGACGTTGACCTGCTCAAGGAACGTCTGAGTCAATCGCTTCGGGTCGTCCTCGTCTTCGGGCTGTGGGCGGTTGAGGATTTCTCTTGGGCCCTGCAGCACTCGCTCCTTGCGGATGGTCGGAACTCGATGAGAATCCTGTGAGAATTCCAGATCGTAGGTCCATTGGGTGGGCTCCCGGTCATCGCCGACCTCTACAAGGAGGCCGACAAGCGGATCCTGCCGAGCCGACAGACAGCGAATCTTGCTGATTCCACCTCGCTTGGCCGTGGCAGATTGGAAGCCCCCACCGACCGACACCAGGTCGTGGAGGAATCGGATCGCATCCAGGAGGTTCGACTTGCCGGAGGCATTAGGACCGACAATGAAAGCTCTGCCACGAAGCTCGACGTCAAGGCTTGTGAAATTCCGCCAGTTCTTCAGGACCAGCCGGGTCAGTCGTGGGCGTGGCAGTTGGTTCTTGACCCGCGCAGGCGCGCGGGGGCTTCTCCTGGCTCGATTCGGCGGGGAACCCTGCTGAGTGTGCGGCACCTGAAACCTCCCTTGCCGACCCACCCTTCCGTGCGATGCAGACAAACGTGTGGACCCTAGGTCATGGGGTCGGGTCCAGTCCCACCACGCGGCCCGAGGCCTCGCACTTGAGGTGCGAGGCCTCGGCGCAGCATACTCGCTCAGACGCCGACGGTCAGTTCGCCGATCAGCTCCGCCACGTCCTTACCGGACTTCTGCAGCGCCGCCAGCTCGTCGGCCGCCAGCTTGAGCTCGATGATCTTCTCCACGCCGCGGCCGCCCAGGACGACCGGCACCCCGATGAACAGGTCGCGCATCCCGTACTCGCCCTCGAGCAGCGCGGAGCACGGCACCAGGCGCTTCTGGTCGGTGAGGATGGCCTCCACCATCTCCACCGCGCACATCGCGGGAGCGTAGTAGGCCGAACCCGTCTTCAGCAGCTTCACGATCTCGGCGCCACCGTCCCGCGTGCGCTGGATGATCCCCTGCAGGCGGTCCGACGGGACGAGCTCGCTGACCGCGACCCCCGCCACCGTGGTGTAGCGCGGCAGCGGCACCATGGAGTCGCCGTGTCCCCCCAGCACCATGGCCTGGACGTCGCCGGGCGAGATCCCCAGCTCCATGGCCAGGAAGGCGCGGAAGCGGGCCGCGTCGAGGAGGCCCGCCATGCCCACCACGCGGTTCTTGGGGAAACCGCTCACCTTCCAGAACAGGTAGGCCATCACATCGAGCGGGTTGGTAACCACCACGACGTGGGCGTTGGGCGCGTGCTTCCTCACCGCCTCGGCGGCGGGCCGCACGATGTCGGCGTTGGCCTTCAGCAGGTCGCTACGCGACATGCCGGGCTTGCGCGGGAAGCCCGCCGTCATCACCACCAGGTCGCAGCCCCGAACGGCGGACAGCTCGGTGGCGCCCTCGAGCTTCACGCCCTTGTGCCACAGCGGGGCGGTCTGCAGCAGGTCGAGCGCCTTGCCCTGCGGCATCCCCTCCAGCTCGGGGCGGTCGATCAGGACGACGTCGCCGAGCGCGCGCTCGGCGAGGTAGAGCGCGGTCGAGGCGCCGACGTTGCCGGCGCCGATCACAGCCACACGAGTCTTCACGGGACCCTCCATTGCGGGAACGGTCGGACGTCCTGGGGGTCGGGCGGGTTCGTGCCGGCGCCCGGCCGCGGGTCCCCCCGCGGGCGAGGCGGGGCGCTAGTTGCCGGAACCGGACTCGAGCGGGACGACGTGCACCCGGCGGCGTTCGCGCCCGTAGCGGGTGAACTCCACCTTGCCGGTCACCGTGGCGAAGAGCGTGTCGTCCTTGCCGCGACCCACGTTGCGCCCGGGGTGGAAGACCGTGCCCCGCTGGCGCACCAGGATGGTGCCCGGCTGCACGAGCTCGCCGCCAAAGCGCTTCACGCCCAGCCGCTGCGCGTTGCTCTCGCGTCCGTTCTTGGAAGAGGACTGGCCTTTCTTGTGTGCCATGAGATCTCCGCTCGCCGCCGGCTACGCCTGGATGCCGCTCACCTTGAGGCGGGTGAGCTCGCTGCGGTAGCCGCGCTTGCGATGATAGTCCTTGGCGCGCTTGTATTTCACGATGCGGATCTTGGGGCCGCGCAGGTGCCCCACGATCTCGGCGCTCACCGTGGCCTTGGCCACATAGGGCCGACCCACGCTCACCTGGGCGCCGTCCGCCACCAGCAGGACCTGGTCGAAGGTCAGGGTCTGCCCCGGCTCGCCCGCGAGGCGGGGGACCTCGACCACCTGGTCGGGCTCGGCCCGAACCTGGACGCCGTTGATCTTCACGATGGCGTACATCGCGGTGGCTTCTCCTCGCGGACCCGCAAGGGCCCGCCGCAACACCATAATGGCGCCGGCGCGACTCGCGCCCGGCGCCGCCTCGTCTTTTGTATCAGCCGGAGGTCGGGAAGTCAAGCCGCGCCGGGAAGACCCACCCGGCGCCTCAGGCTGGCGAAACGCGGATCCGCCCGCACCGGGTCCAGGCGGGGTTCCACGTCGGTCTACGGCGAGTCCCCGCCCATCGGTCCCGAGGTCTGGCCCCCCGGCGCGCGCTTCACGTAACGGTCAAACCACTCGATCACCCGCGCCCAGTAGTCGAGCACCGATTCGCGCGCGGCCGGCGAGTGGTCCTCGTAGGGGTACTCCACCAGCGTGACCGTCCTGCCCAGCCCATTCAGCGCCTCGTACATCCGCTCCGACTGCATGGGGTGCGTGCCCACATTGGTGTCGTCGAGGTTGTGCAGCAGCAGCAGCGGCTCGTGGATGCGGTCGGCGTAGAGGAACGGCGACATGTCGAGGTAGGTCTGCCGCGCCTCCCACAGGGTGCGCTCCTCGGCCTGGAAGGTGAAGGGCGTGAGCGTCCGGTTGTAGGCGCCGTCGCTGGCGACGCCGGCCTTGAAGAGGTCGGTGTGGGCGAGCAGGTTCGCCGTGGAGAACGCGCCGTAGGAGTGGCCCCCCACCCCCACGCGCTCCGGATCGGTGAATCCCCGGCGCGCGCACTCGTCCAGGGCCGCCCGGGCGCTCTTCTCCAGCTCGCTCACGTAGCGGTCGTTGGTGCCCACCACGGCGAGGTCGGGGTAGACGACCGCGTAGCCCTGGGTGACCAGCACCTCGGGGTTGAGCGGGCTCTGCGACGGGAACCGGTTGGGGGCGCGGCGATTCTGCGAGGCGGCAGCGGCCGAGCGGTAGTCCGTGGGATAGACCCAGAAGATGGTCGGCAGCCGCTCGCCCGGCCTCCAGTCGGCCGGCAGCACGGCCTCCGCGTTGAGCTGGACCGAGTCCGGGCGCGTGAACTTGAACTGCAGGCGCTGCGATGCGGTGAGCGCGGGTGCCGGGTCCGTGAAGTCGCTCAGCCTGCGGCCCGCCTTCTCTCCCCGCCTCCTCATATAATAGTTGGGAACCTCACGCTTGGACTGCCGCAGCGTCACGAAACGCCGGCCATCCGCCGAGAGCAGCACCTGCACGGCCTCCAGGTGCGTGGCCGGGCTCTCGAACAGGCGGGTGCTGCGTCCGCTGGGCAGCTCCCACCGGTCGAGGAAGGGCCGCTGGCCGTCCGGCCCAAAGCCCTGCCCGGCGAAGTAGACGGACTTCCCGTTCGGCGTCGCCCACAGCACCCATTGGTGGCGCAGCGACCGGCCGAGCGGCTCGCCGGGGTCGTCGTAGACGCCCTCGGTCGAGCGCGTGAAGAGGACCCCGCGCCGTCCCGGTCGTGCCGGATCCAGCCAGCCGCAGCGCTCGATCCGCCGCGGCTCGTAGCCCTCGAGCAGCACCAGCGCGCCGCCGTCCATGGTGAACGTCATGTCGCGGAACTGGAGCTCGGAAGCGAGCACCATGGCCGGCTCTCCCTGGAAAGGAGCGTCCCAGCGCATCAGCCGGTCGGTGCCAGGCTGGGCGAGGGTGGTGTCCTTGATGGCCGCGAGCGGGTCGACGCCCGGACGGTCCTGCCACGAGAAGAACCACAGCGCCCGGCCGTCCGGCGACCAGGTCCATCTCCGCGGGCCGAGCCGCGCCAGGCTGGAGATCGCGCTGCGCTCGTTGAGGGGGATGTCGCCGAGCGTGGCCGCCACCTCCCCTTGCGGGTTCCAGATCTCCACGACCTCCGGGAAGAGGTAGAAGGGGAAGCCCACGGGCGGCGGGTCGGTGATGCGTTCCACCACCATCAGGCGCTCGTCGGGCGAGAGCGCCGCCGAGCGGATCATGGCGGGCGCTCCCAGGCGGACGGGGGTGCCGCCCGCCACCGGGACCCGCGCGAGCTGCACGGTGGCGAAGGCGGCGAACCGCGCCTGGTCATCGGGGGTTCGGAGCACGTCGCGAGCCGTGCGCTGCGGGACCGCACGCCCGACCCCCACCCGCAGCTGCGGCCCGCTCGGCACGGGATGGGGCACCGGGGGCGCCGGAGCCGGCGTGGGCACCACGCCGCACAGCAGCTCGCGGTGTCCGCGATCCACTCCAGCGTCGCGCCCAGCACCGTGTTGAGCCGGACGCCATCCAGCCGTCGAGCCTCGCCGGTCGCGGCCTCCACCACCCACACCTCGGCGCCGCCGGGGGCGTAGAGCGCGCAGGCGACGCGATCCCCCCGGCCCGACCACGCCGTCCGGCCCAGGCGGGCCCCGGCGGGAAGCCCGGCACGAACGGCGCGGCCGTCCGGGAGGCTCACGATGCCGAACCCGCTCGCGGCGCCCTTGAGCTGGGCGCGCGTGGCGAGGAACTCCGGCAGCACCTCGAGGCCGGCCAGCTTCTCGACCGGCTCCGCCAGCACGGCGATGGGGATCAGCGCGGTCGAGTCGCGCAGGATCATGCGGCCGCCATCCGGCGAGACGCTGGGGGCGCGGCGCGGCACGCGCGGCGCGGTGAGGATGTCCGTCACCACCTGGGGCGGCATGCGGTAGGCTGGAGCGTCGGCCGACCCGGCGGGCACGGCGCTTGCGCACAGAAGCGCGGCCAGGAGAAACCAGCGAGGACGTTGCACGAAAGGCCTCCGGATGTCGGGGGACGGGTTGGCGCAGGAGTCTAGCCCAGCCCCCGGGCCCTCGCCAGCCGAGGCGCGACGGCCCGCCTCCCGGACCGCCGATCCGGACGGTGCCGAGCGCCCGAGGAGGAGACCGTGAACTCGTCATACCATCACGACGGTGGAGCGCGGCGTCGCGCCACGCGCTGCCTGACGCTTGCCGCCCTGCTGGCCGCGGGGTGCGCGCAACAGTCCACGCTCACCTCGGTCCAGACCACCGGGGAAGCGATCGGCGGCTCGGAGCGCTCGCTCACTCTCGCTCCGCCCCCCGCCCTCATGCTGCTCGACTGCCAGCCGCGGCTGCTGGGCGTCACGGTGCGGTTCCCGCGCGTTCCTACCGTGTCCGAGCTGAACGAGCTGGCGCTGCAGCAGTCCCTGGAACGCGTGGTGCTCGACCTCCCGGGCTGGCCGCAGGGGTTCGCGGAGCTGCAGGCCCTGGAGCAGGCGCCACGCAGCGTGGAGCTCGTCGCCGTGCTCCCCGGCTATCCGCCCGGCCCGTCCCAGGCCGACGCCTGGAACCAGCTGCGCGCCCGGGTGCGCATCATGGTCGTGGCGCGCGGCGTGCCCGGCGACCGGACCGTGGTCCAGGCCTTGAACACCTTGCGCGGGCTGGAGCGGGTGGTGGTGTGGACGGACGACCCGAGCGGGGTGCGCATCGAGCGCCTGGCCGCACCGCTTTCCTTCCAGGTGCAGCGCTAGCCCAACTTCGCCAGTTCGTCGACGCGTTTCGCGATATTCGCAGCGAT
>JBBIHL010000145.1:0-4972 GCA_037447075.1 Candidatus Eiseniibacteriota bacterium
GGCGCCCCGGCCGCGCGTCGCCGCCAGCTCCGCGGGAACGCCCAGGCGGCGCAGCGCCTGCACGAGCAGCGCGCCCGCGCGGGCGTAGGCGGCGTGCAGTCCCCCTCCCCAGTCGGGGTCGTCCAGCGGGCTCGACAGGCTGCAGGTCCACTCGGCCGCGTGGAAGATGGCGCGCCCCCCGGTCGGCCGCACCGCCCACTCCACTCCGTCGCGCCGGCAGGCCTCCAGGTCCAGCTCGCGCTCGGGCTCCTGGCCGTAGCCCAGGGTGATCCCCGGGGGCGCGAAGCCGAAGACGCGCAGCACGGGCTCGCCGCCGGACTCCGCGCGCACCAGCAGCAGCCGGTCGCGCCTCATGTTCTCGCGGGCGCCGTGGGCGCCGTCCAGCCACAGGATCAAGCGGGTCGCCTCGAGGGGGCGCAACGGGAGTCGGGCTTCCGGTGAAGAGGGCCGGAGCCGCCGCCCTGCGCTTCTCGACCTAGAATCGCACCAGGCCCAGCCAGTTGTCCAAGAGGAACTGGAAGCGCCCGATGAGCAGGGAGATGCGCGACATCACCGTGTAGCCGTAGCCTGCCCCGAAGGACACCATGAGGAAGAAGATCCCCACGCGGGCGGTGAGGCCGAGGGCGCCCTTGTGCTCCTTGCTGAAGAAGAAGAAGACCAGCGAGGTCACGAGCCCCAGGGTGAAGATGATGTTGTTGAGGCTGCCCGCCACGTCCCCGGGGATCCAGAACGTCCGCATGCTGTCCTCGGCCTGCGCCACCAGATCTCCTTGGGCGAAGCCGGTGGTCTTGATGCCCGCGTAGACGCCGATGATGATGGCCAGCGCCCAGCGCGAGAGCCAGGCGAGCTTGGGCACGAACCGGGTGAACAGGAGCACGCCGAAGAGCCCCGGCAGCAGCAGCCAGTAGCGGTACTCCCCCAACTGCGCCCCGAACACCACCTCCCACCAGGCACGGTGGGCGTTGCCGGGCCCCACGTCCCCCTTGAAGGTCGCCAGCAGCGGATCCCACAGGTTGGGGACGATCACCGTCCAGAAGTTGAGGATGATGTAGTAGCCGGCGGAGACCCCGACGAACAGGTGCTCGGCGAACTTGTAGAACGGGTTGTCCTTGTAGAGGAACGAGAAGATGCACAGGGTCAGGGCGGCCGCCAGGGTCACGCTGAAGCCTCGCGTGAAGCCGGCCAGCGCGAAGACCGCGGCCACCGCCAGCAGGCCCCCCGCCCAGGCCATCTGCCTCACGGCTGGCCTCTGGCACCGCCGGCCGCGGCGCGGCGGCGCGTCCACTGCAGGACGTTGCCGGCGATGATGCACACCGCCACGAACACGTGGGCCAGCGACTGCGCGTCCATCCCGCGCGTGGCCGGGCCGGTCAGCCCGGTGACCCGCTCGTACTCGGCCGCCCCGGCCATGCCGCCCAGCAGGCCGAGCAGCTGGCCGGAGCGCAGATAGGGATAGTACTCGGGGGCCGAGACCGCCGTGCAGCCCGAGACCATGCGCACGTGGAAGCGGGCCTGGACCTGCTGCACCCACTCCTTGGTCCCGGGGTAGCCCGCGGAGATGCTGACCAGCATCGCGATGCTGCCGTAGTCGCGCACCCGCTGCATGATGGGCATGGCGGCCGTGGGGCGGCCGCGGTAGTCGTTGGGGAACGCGTTGGCGAAGCCCTGGCCCATCAGCACCATCACGCTCTCGTTGCCGGCCTTGTAGCCCAGGTGGGCGAAGTCCTCGCCGTCCGTCAGGTGGAACTCGCCCTCGGCCACGCTGCGCACCGCCTGGTCCACCACGCCCGGGCCCCCGTTCCACAGGCAGGTGACCACCACCTTGCACCGCTTGCTGAACAGGCGGCGCAGGGTGGTCTTGGTCATGGGCACCAGCTCCGGCAGGGCGCCGGGGTCGTAGTCGGCGGACAGGAGCACGTTCGAGCCGTCCGGGATGGCCTCGATGGCGTCGTGGTAGGCCTGCGCCGGCGGGGTGACCACCAGGGGCAGCATGAGCGGCCGGACGAGCGGCACCATCACCAGGATCCAGACGACCAGGAACAGCCAGCGCCGGTCGAAGCCCTCGAACCTGCCGGCCCCGGCCACCTCACTCCTCCCCGCTCAAGTAGGAGCGCTCGATGCCCAGGATCACGCGCAGGCCGGTGGCCATCACCCCGAGCGCGGCGCCCATCAGGATGGCCCGCTTGGCCGCGTTCTGCGGCACGTTCATGATCCATTCCTCGACGTTGGGGAGCTGCACCCAGTGGAGCCAGGGCGGCAGCTGCTGGACCCACCCCGTGGCCCAGTTGCCGATGGGCACGCGTCCGATCATGACGAGCAGCGCCGCGACCGCCAGGAAGCCCGCCTCTGCGGTGCGGATGCGGAACGCGCGGAAGGCGGCCGAGGCGATGAAGAACGCCAGCAGGGCGAACATGGTGGACTGCATGGGCACGTAGAGCTGGTTGTAGAGCCAGGTGAAGCGCGTGCCGGGGGTCTGGAAGGCGCGGCCCTCCACCGCCCCCACCACGACCATGGTGAGCAGCCCGATCAGGAGCACGACCTTGTACTGCCAGTTGGGGGCCTTCTTGGAGATGAGGTCGATGTTGATGCGCAGCGCATTCGCGCCGCCCAGCACGTAGCCGAAGGCCACCACGATCACGGCGCACTGCAGCAGGAAGTCGGCCGGCACGCTCACCGCCTGGTGCGGCACGAAGAACGACAGGATCATGAAGATCCCGATCACCGCGGTGACGAGCAGGGGGACCTCGCGCTTCACGCGGCCCTCCTCATTGGGTCTGCATCCAGAGCTTGAGGCCGTGCCGGCCCAAGCTCTCCAGCAGGCAGCCGGCCAGCACCACCGCGATCACCGCCACCTTCATGAGATCGGCGCCCTTGAGGCTGCCCAGCAGCTTGGGCTCGCGCGACAGGTAGGCGCTGGCCGCGTAGAGCTCCTCGCCGATCAACGTGTAGTCGCACGCCACCACGAAGAAGGGCAGCTGGTGCACGTTGGCGGTCCCGGCCACCTGGATGGCGCCGGTGGCGAAGCCGGTCTCGGCGAGGAGCAGGGACTCCGCGTAGAACGAGCCCAGGAAGATGTGCGCGGCCGGGCGGTCGCGGGTCATGATCCCGGTCACGGCGGCGACGTAGGCGAACTGCTCCGGCGAGACGAAGCGCACGCTGGTCGGGTCGTACTGCTCGGGCCGGCCGGCGTGCAGGTAGCCCGCCTTGACCATCTCCTCGGCGACGGCGAAGGGAATGGGGTAGGTGACCGGGACCAACACCGGGGTCTCGTAGCGGGCGGTGAGGCGCGCCACGCTCTCCAGGATGACCAGGCCGGCGATGGTCTGGATGTCGTCGATGTCCTGGATGCCGGGGATGTAGAGCACGGGCCGTCCCATCTCGGTGGCCCGGCCGATGGCCTCCTCGATCGCGTCGATGCCCGGGATGCGCCGGACGAAGAGCTGCTTGCCGGCCTGGGCGCTCATGATGAAGTAGAGCACGAAGAGGAAGAACGCCACCAGGAAAGCCAGCACGCTCTGCCGGGTGGTGTTGAACCACTCGGCGCGTGCCGCCGCCGGCCCCACCGCCCCCGAAGCCGCGGACCCGCCGGGACCGGCGGCCACCACCCGGTAGAAGTAGTCCCGGCCGCGCCTCACCGAGGCATCGTCCTTCTGGGTCGCTCCGGCCGACGCCGAGTCCACCACGGTCCAGGGCCCGGAGGGCGACTCCGAGCGCTCGAGGTAGTAGGCCCGGATGGCCTCGGCGCCCGGGAGATCGTCGGGCGAGAGCTTCCAGGCGATCCGGATGGAGCGGCCCGCGTCGTTGGGCGTGTCCACCGCCTGCAGGTCGGAGGCGGGCCCGGGAGGCGGGCTCGAGGCGGGCTGGGCCCGGAGGGGCGCGGCGCACAGCCCCAGGGCGGCGACGACCACCCACGGTCGTGAGTTCCGGGCGCTTCCCGTCCCGCCTTGGGGCAAGGTCACCTCCGGGGCCACGCGTGCGGCGCACAGGCCGTGCGGACCCGCGGCGGCGACGCCGCGGCGCACGATGCGCGCGCCAAGCTAAGCGGCGGGTCCGGCGCTGTCAACCGCCGTCTTGGCGCCCGCGTCGCCCCGACCCTGGCGGCCAGCGCTCCCGCCGTGCCGCCCGCCCGGACCTACTCCTCGATCAGCTCGACGTTGGCGCGCGGCACCCAGGCCCGCGTCTTGTCGTCCAGGAACTCGACCTCCACCACCCGCACCGAGGCCTCGGTCTCGAGCGGCCGCAGCTCCGGCGGCAGCTGCACCGCCCGCCCGATTCGGCCGAAGCGCGGGGCGCGGATCACGCGCAGCAGGGATCCCACCACCAGCCCTCCGTGCTCGCCGCCCGCCGCCCCCTGCGCCCCCCCGCCGCCGTCGAGCGGGATCACGATCTCCGGGCGCATCACCCCGGCGCGGATCTGGGTGGCGCCGCTCACCGACGCCTCGCGGCCGGCGTGGGAGGCGAGCAGGGCCCACGTCCGATCGGCCATGCGCATGCGCCCGAAGCCCTCGGTGAGGATCAGCGTGAGGCCGATCTCCTCCTGCCCGGTAATGGCCACGCCCAGGTCCCGTCCCAGCAGGGCGCGCAGGTCGCGGTCGTCGAAACCCCCCACCACCACGGCCGCCACGCCCAGCTGGATGCCGCGCTCGAGGGCTGCGTGCGAGGCGTAGGCGCCGCCGACCACCACCCGGCCGCGGCACGACTCGTCCAGGGCGGACGGCTCCAGGACCGCGTCCGGCCCCGAGACCGCCGGGTGCAGCGCACCCACGGTCTCGCCGCCCACTCCGAAGATGCCTTGCACGAACGCGGCGCGGGTCTCCACCACCACCCCCTCGGCGGGCAGGACCTCGGCCACCTGGCCCCGCACGTAGGCGTCCACCTCCACCGGGATCGGCGGCTCGCGCACGATGAGCTGCCCCGTGACCTTCGAGACGCTCTCCAGGGTCCCGTTGACCGGAGTCTCGGCCCGGTGCCG
>JBBIHL010000145.1:5005-7552 GCA_037447075.1 Candidatus Eiseniibacteriota bacterium
CGGACCAGGCCGAACAGGGGCCGGGCCCGGGCCACGACCTCGCCCGCCGCGACCGGCGCGCCCAGCGGCTTGGTCAGCGCCCCGGGCACCGCGGCGGGCTCGATCCCCAGGCGACTCGCCAGGTTCACGGTGTGGACGTTGCCCGGCAGCTCGGTGCGCGCCACCACGGTCCCGGCCGCCACCTCCTGGCCGCGCTCGACCAGCACCCGCCCCTTGAGCGGCAGCCGCCGCTCGCGGCGGAGCGTGGCCTGGGCCGCCACGCGCAGCCCGGGGGTGTAGGCGTGCGCCATGGGGCTAGACCTCCCGGGGATAGATCTGCAGCGCGCGGTTCCAGGCCCGCAGCCGGGCGATGCGCGTGGCCGCGTCGCGCGGCAGCTGGAAGGGCCGCCGTCCCCGCGTGTCCACGATCAACCCCACCACGCCGCCGCGCAGGGTCGCGTGGAGCGGCCGGCCCCGGCCGGCCCCCAGGTCGAAGCCCCGTTCCGGCTCGGCCACCACGCGGGCTTCGCCGGCCTGCGGCACCGGCATCAGCGCCAGCTCCCCGAAGGGCACCTCACGCTCGACGGGCTCTGCGCCCGCGGCCTCGACCCGCACGTGGACGCAGCGCTGCCCCTCCCGCCCCTCGCCCACCGGGGCCAGCACCGCGCCCAGGCGGATCAGGCAGTCCCGCTCGAACACCTGGGTGGCCGCCGGCTCGTGCACGGTGGAGAGCACGCCCAGCTGCGGCGCCATGAAGATGCTGTCCACCGCCAGCTCGGTGAGCCCCTCGGGGAGGAAGGCGTCCACCATCATCAGGGCGGCCTGCGCGCGGCGCGGGGCGTGCGAGAGCACGCCGCCCGAGCCGATCAGCAGCCGCAGGTCCATGAGGTCCACGCGCGACGCCCCGCTCTCGGCCTGGCTCATGATGTCCGAGATGGTGCGCTCGGTCTGCACGCCCTTGAGCCCCACCGCCAGGTTCTTGTGCTGCTCGAAGGCGAGCCGCAGCGCCTCCCGGGCGATGGCCTGCTCCACGATCAGGTCCGGCAGGGTCTGGGGGATGCTGGTGGGGCGGATCATCTTGTTCTTGATCTGGTTGCGCAGGTCCACCTCGTCCACCGGGAAGGGGACCCAGCGCAGGATGTCGTCGAGCCCGGCCTCGGCCAGCACGTTGGAGATCGAGTAGGACATCCCGAGGTTGGCGGAGACCGTGCGGTTGAAGACCCCCTGGAACACCGAGAAGACGTCCGTCGTGGCCCCGCCGATGTCCACCCCCACCACCGCGATGCCCTCGGCGCGCGCCACCTTCTCGATGATCAGCCCCACCGCCCCCGGGGTGGGCATCACCGGCACCGGCGTCCACGACAGCAGCTTCCGGTAGCCCGGGGCGTGGGCCATGACGTGCTCCATGAAGAGCTCGTGGATGGCGTCCCGCGCCGGCCCCAGGTTCTCGCGCTCCAGCGAGGGGCGCAGGTTGGGGACCACGCTCAGCGCGGTCTTCCCCCCCAGCCGCTCGCGCACGATCCCGGCGGCATCCTGGTTGCCGGCGTAGATGACCGGCAGCTCGTAGCCCGCCCCCAGGCGCGCCTTGGGTTCGGCGGCGGCGAGGATCTCGGCCATCTCGGCCACGCGCCTCACGTCCCCTCCGTCGGTGCCGCCCGAGAGCAGGATCATGTCCGGCCGCAGCTGGCGCAGGCGGCGGATCTTCTCGTGGGGGCGCCGGCCGTCGTTGAGGGCGATCACGTCCATCACGATGGCGCCGGCCCCCAGCGCGGCGCGCTGGGCGCTCTCGCCGGTCATCTGGAGCACCAGCCCGGAGACCATCATCTGCAGGCCGCCGCCGGCGCTCGAGGTGGAGACGTAGAGGTCCACCCCCTCCCCGTCACGCTGGGGGGTCAGGATGCGGTCGCCTTCCAGCAGCCTGCGTCCGGCGAGCTCCTCCACCTCCCGCACGGCATTCAGCACGCCCCGCGTCACGTCCTCGAAGGGGGCCTCCACCGTGGTGGGGGCCTCGCCGCGCACCACGAGCCGGTACTCGTCCCCGCGGCGCTCGATCAGGATGGCCTTGGTGGTGGTGGAGCCGCAGTCGGTCGCCAGGATGGAGCGGAGGCTCTCGGGGACGGAGCTCATGCGCGGGGGGAAGGACCTCCCGCCGCGCCGGCCGCCCCGGCGCGCTCCGCGCGGCGCCGCCCCGCCTCGGCCTCGATCATCCGGGCGAAGCGCTCGACGTGCTCGCGGTGCTCGATGAGCTCCGCGAAGCGCCGGTAGCCGGGCCAGTGGAACAGGGCCAGCACCATCGGCTCGAAGAAGAACATCGCCTGGCTGCCCAGCAGCGAGAGCGGCTTGACCGACTCCAGCGCGAGCACCGCCGGGACCTCCATGCGCCAGTCCACCACCCGCCGCGCCACCGCCTCGAGCAGCTCGCGGTCCCTCGGCTCCAGCCGCAGGGGCTCAGCCGGCATGCGCGCTCCGCCGGGCTTCGAGCGCGGCCAGGATGCGCTCGCGCTCCATCGCGGGGATGTCCATCCGCAGGCGCCGCCCGGCGCCGGGGAGCCAGTCCGGGCCCGGCGC
>JBBIHL010000146.1:0-7551 GCA_037447075.1 Candidatus Eiseniibacteriota bacterium
GCGTCCTGGACGCCGCCCGCTCGGCGGGGCTCTACCCGGCCTCGATCCACGGCCTCTACCTGGCGCGCGGCCGGGGCGAGGTGCCGCACGACTTCACGGTGCCGGCCGTCAACGTGCGCGGACTGGCCTACGACACCGCGCGGGCCCTGATGCGGGCGCGCAGGAAGCTGGGCGCCGGTGCGGTGATCTGCGAGATCGCGCGCTCGGAGATCGGCTACACCGACCAGCGTCCGGCCGAGTACGCCACCGTGATCCTGGCCGCGGCGCTGCGCGAGGGCGTGACGGGGCCGCTCTTCATCCAGGGTGACCACTTCCAGATCAACGCCAAGAAGTACGCCTCGGCGCCCGAGCCCGAGGTGGAGGCGGTGCGCGCCCTGACGGCCGAGGCGCTGGCGGCGGGCTTCTACAACATTGACATCGACACCTCCACGCTGGTGGACCTCTCCCGGCCCGGTCACGAGGCCCAGCAGGAGGTGAACGGCACGCTCTGCGCCCGGCTCACCGCCTTCATCCGTCAGCACGAGCCCAAGGGGGTGACGGTCTCGGTGGGGGGCGAGATCGGCGAGGTCGGCGGCAAGAACTCCACGCCCGAGGAGCTGCACGCCTTCATGGCCGTCTACGGGCGCGCCCTGGCCAAGGAGTCGCCCGGGAACCCGGGGATCAGCAAGATCTCCATCCAGGTGGGGACCTCGCACGGCGGCGTGGTGCTCCCCGACGGCAGCATCGCCCAGGTGAAGCTCGACTTCGACGCGCTCGACACGCTGTCACGCCTCGCGCGCACGCAATACGGCCTGGCGGGCGCGGTCCAGCACGGGGCCTCGACCCTGCCGGCCGAGCTGTTCGACAAGTTCCCGGCCATGGGAGCCTGCGAGATCCACCTGGCCACCGAGTTCCAGAACATGCTCTACGACCACGCCGGCTTCCCGGCCGACCTGAAGCGCGAGATCTACGACCGCCTGCGCACGGCGGCGGCCGACGAGCGCAAGCCCTCGGACACCGACGAGCAGTTCTTCTACAAGACGCGCAAGAAGGCGCTGGGCCTGTTCAAGCGCGAGCTGTGGAGCATGCCCGCCGGGACGCGCGCGGCGATCGGTGCCGTGCTCGAAGAGAAGTTCACCTTCCTGCTCGAGAAGCTCCGGGTGGCGAACACCCAGGCGCTGGCCGAGCGCTGGGCGCCGCCGGTGCCGGGCGCCTTCCCGGTATTGAGCGCCGCGGTGGGCGCCGGCAGGGGACCCGAGGACATCTCGGGGCTCGCCGACTGAAGGGCGGCCCATGGCCCGCGCGATCACGCTTTCCCAGTTCATCATCGAGCAGCAGCGCCTGCACGCCGACGCCAGCGGCGAGTTCACCCGGCTGCTGCTCGACATCGGGCTCGCCGCCAAGATCATCAACCGCGAGGTGACCCGCGCCGGCCTGGTGGACATCCTGGGCTACACCGGCGGCGAGAACGTGCACGGGGAGAAGGTCCAGAAGCTGGACGCCTTCGCCCACGAGACCATCTACCGCGCGCTCATGCTCACCGGCCAGCTGGCCGTGATGGCCTCGGAGGAGGACGAGGACCTGATCCCCATCCCTCCCGACATCCCGGCCGGGAGCTACGTGCTCAACTTCGACCCGCTCGACGGCTCCTCCAACATCAACGCCAACGTCAACATCGGCACCATCTTCTCGGTGCTGCGCCGGGTCACCCCGCGCGGCCCCGGAGGCCTGGAGGACGTGCTGCAGCCGGGCGCGCGCCAGGTGTGCGCCGGCTACGTGATGTACGGCTCCAGCACCATGCTGGTCTACACCACCGGCCACGGCGTGCACGGCTTCACCTTCGAGCCCAGCGTGGGCGAGTTCATCCTCTCCCACCCCGACATCCGCATCCCCGAGCGCGGCAAGACCTACAGCGTCAACGAGGGGAACTACTTCAAGTGGGACGAGGGCGTGAAGCGCTACGTGGACTACCTCAAGGAGGAGGACCACGCCACCGGGCGCCCCTACAGCATGCGCTACATCGGCTCGCTGGTGGCCGACTTCCACCGCAACCTGATGTACGGGGGCATCTTCCTCTACCCCGGCGACCGCAAGAACCCGCGCGGCAAGCTGCGGCTGCTCTACGAGTGCGCCCCGCTCGCCTTCATCGTGGAGCAGGCCGGCGGGGCGGCGAGCGACGGCCGGCGCCGCATCATGGACATGGTGCCGGCCAAGCTCCACGAGCGCTCGCCGCTCTACATCGGCAGCAAGCAGGACGTGGCCGAGGCCGAGAGCTTCCTGGAGGGGAAGCACCCGGCCATGGCGCGCGACCGGCGCGCCAACGTGGAGGCGCGCGCGACGCGGGGGTAGCGGCGGGGAGCCCTAGTCTCGGCGAGGTTGCCGGACGACACGGCGCACTGCCCCGGCAGTCGTGGGGTCGTACCGAGATCGAGAACTTCTGTTCGCAGACGCTAATGCCCCGTCGCAAAGCTAGGCTCCCGCCCATGTAGGTGGTAGGGCCTTGGGGGACTCATTGGCCGAACGCCGCCGGCATGCCAGCACAGCAGAAGCCCTGAAGTCGGCGAACAGGACTGCCCGTTGCCCGGCCTGCGGGACGACCCTCGTCTTGCGCCGTTCCGGCCGGCCGCCGCTGTGTTTCAAGTGCTTGACCAAGAAGGCGTCCCCCAGACGACTGGTGTTGCCCACAAGGCACCTGACTGGATCGGAGGACGCGGAGCTTCGGTGCTGGCTCGAGGCTCGACTCTACGCGCTGTCAGAGACGGATTCTAGTCAGTGGCCATCTCCGTCGCGTGCCGGCGCCATCCACCGCACACAGGAGGGCGCCGACCGATGGCGGGTGTCCACGGGTTGGAGTGTCCGCCACAAACTCCAGCTGTTTGCGGACTTTCACGACTCAGCGAAGCAGCGCGGCTGGACGCATGACAGCCCGCTGAGTGACGCGATGCAAGCGTTCTCAGAGACGCCGTCCTTCCCGTTGCTGCTGCGGACGGCCCGTCGTCTCGTCGAACTCGGCGGATTCGGGGCGTTGACGCCCAGCCCGCACCGCCGCCCCGCGGTCAAGGGTTCGACCGACCGCGCAGCGCAGCGCAGGGGGGTGCGAGAAGCGCTCAAGGCTAGCAGTACGTGTCCGTTTTGCGGTCGCGCCAAGCGCGGACTTGCCGCTCATATTGCGGCGAAGCACGGAAAGGCAAGGCTCGCACCCGGGATGTTGGAGGCCGCCCTGCGTGACGTGCCCCGCCCGCAGCCAGCTGGGCGGCCCGCACCGTCTCAGGCGAACGGTCCAAGGGCCGGAGTGCCCTGTGCCTGCCCGGTTTGCGGCGAGATCCAGGAAGACCTCGCGCAGCACCTCATGGTCGCACATGGGTACCACCGCTACGGCTGTCCGAAGTGTACTCGCACTTGCCTGACGCCGCCGCAGGAACAGATTGTGTGCCGAAGCTGTCGCACGCGGTTCATCGCCTCGACCAACCGTGAGGCCGATCAACGTCTATGACGGTACGAGGATGACAGCAGGACGCCAGGGTGTAGAGTTGGATAGGCCGCCAGGGGGGATCTATCTCTCGAGTCTTAGTCATCGGCTCGCGATAGCCATCGCCAGAGGCCTTGTGCACGTGCTGAAGCATGGGGTGCTCCTGGTAGCCCCGGCTTCTGCATTCCCTCCAAGCCGCCGAGGGCTTTGTCAGCCGGCGGCGATCGTGGCCTCGACGCGGCGTGGGTTCTTGACGCTTTGAGGCTAGTCCTCCCGCGGCCACAGGCTCGACACCCGCCACTTGATCTCGCTGCGCACCTCGCGGAAGACCTCGAGCGCCACGGACTCGGGGGCGGCCGCCGGGTCGGGTAGCGGCCAGTGCACGCGCCGCACGTCGCCAGCCACCGCCGGACACACGTCCTGCGCCTCGCCGCACAGGGTCACCACGGTGTCCGCCTCGCGCCAGGGGACGTCGTCGAGCGACTTGGCGCGCTGGCCGCTGATGTCAATGCCGACCTCCTTCATGACCTGAACGGCGAGCGGATGGAGTCGCGTGGGCTCGGTGCCCGCGCTCCAGATCTGCACGCCCTCGGGGGCCATGACCCGCGCGAAGCCCTCGGCCATCTGGCTGCGCGCCGAGTTGTGCACGCACAGCAGCAGCACCTGCCGGGGCGGGTGGGTGATGAGGGCGCGCATCTGGAGGGGCTCGGCGTGGGGGTTCCGGGCGAGCTCCCCGCCCGCTCCGCCGGCGCTCGGGGCTCCGCCGTCGCTCATGCCGCCCTCGCCTGCGCCGCGCCGGTCCCCAGCACCAGCCGGGAGTAGACCAGCGCCGCCGCGGCGCCCCCCAGCAGCGGACCCACCCAGTAGATCCAGTGATGCGTCCAGTAGCCCGAGAGCAACGCCGGGCCGAAGGCGCGCGCCGGGTTCATCGCCGCGCCGGTCAAGGGCCCGCCCACCAGGATGCCCATGGCCAGGCTCAGGCCGATCCCGAAGCCGCCGACGCGGGGGGCGCGCTCGTCCACCGCCGTCCCCCAGACCGCGGTGACCAGGAAGAAGGTCAGCACGAACTCGACCAGCACGCCGGCGTTCACGCCCATGTCCTCGCTCAGCATGCCCGCGCCCAGCCGCACCGCCTGCCAGACCGAGGGCGGGAAGATGGCGCGGAGCAGCAGGCTCGCCACCACGGCGCCGACCAGCTGGGAGCTCCAGTAGGCGGCGGCCGAAGGGAGCTTCTGGCGGCCCGCGACCAGGAAGCCGAAGGTGACGGCGGGGTTGAAGTGTCCGCCCGACGCGGCGCCCAGCGCGGAGATCATCACCGCCAGCGCCAGCCCGTGGGCCAGCGCCACGGCCAGGAGCGCGCTGCCGAGGGTTCCCGCGAGCTGGGCGGCGCAGATGGCGCCCTGGCCCACGAAGCAGAGCGTGAAGGTACCGAGGAACTCCGCCCAGTAGGACTTCGGTCCCTGATCCATGCGCCCCTCCCGTGGAAGCGGCGGACGCCGCGGCCTTGCCGCCCTGCAGCGCGGAGCGAACGCGGCGGGAGGAAGCTAGAACAGGCCCCGGGGCAGCGTCAACGCGCGGGCGGCCCGGGGTGCGCCGGCAGCCGCTGCTGCCGCAGCAGCTCCTGCATGAGCTTGGCGTTGCGCGCCGCCTGGCCGGCGTGGCAGTTGTTGAAGAACAGGTAGGTCTTGCGCGCCTTGTCGGCCAGCTCCTTGAGCCGCCCCAGCCACTCGCGCAGCTCGTCCTCCGAGTAGTCGTAGTCGTAGCGGTCGCCCCCGCCGCGCCCCCACCAGTTGGTGGCGTTGCGCCCGTGGAGGCGAACGTAGGCGTCATCGATCGTCACCATGCCGGTCGGCGGGATGAGCCCGTGCAGGCGGGGCTCGTCCACGTCGCAGTAGCCGATGCCGTGCCCGCGCAGGAAGTCGGCCAGGTCGGGCTGGAGCCAGGAGTCGTGGCGGAACTCCACCCAGAGCGGAGCCGTGCCCAGCTGCTCGCGCATGCGCGCCAGCTGGGAGCGGGCCGCGGCGCCGTGCTTGAAGGCCCAGGGGAACTGGGCGAGGAAGCCGTCGAGCTTCCCCGCCTGGGCGAGCGGGGCGCAGCAGTCGAGGAACTCGCGGTAGAGGGCGGGGTCGCCCGAGCCCTCGTGGGTCATGGCCTGGTTGAGCTTGACGATGAAGCGGAAGTGCGGGGGGGTCTTGGCCTCCATCTGGGCGAGCACGCGCGGATGCGGGATGCGGTAGTAGGTGAAGTTCACCTCCACCGCCGAGAAGTGCCGCGCGTAATGGCGCAGGAACTCGCCGCTCGGCGTGCCGGGCGGATAGAACGGCCCCACCCAGTCGGGGAAGGAGTAGCCCGAGGTTCCGACGATGACGCGCGGCTCGAGGTCCGGGGGCATGAGGGATCAGATCCGGCGATGCCGGAGCGCGTGGAACGGCACGTGGCGGGGCCGCTCCAGCGGATGGAGGGCCGCGGCGCGGACCAGGCTGGCCTCGCCGAACCGGTCCCGGAGCGCGTCGAGTTGGCCGCGGAGCTGTAGCGTCCGCCGCTCGGAAGGGAAGGCAAGCCCCTGGGGGGCGCGCGGCCGCGGGGAGAGCATGGACACGGTCACCCCCAGCAACCTCACGGGCTTCCGGTTCCACCAGGACGAGAACAGGGCGCGCGCCACGCGGAAGACCACGTCCTCCTCGTCGGTGAAGCGGTCGAGGGCCCGCTGTCGGATGCGGGTGGTGAATCGCGAATCGCGCAGCTTGAGCGCCACCACCCGACCCACGTAACCCTCCTGCCGCAAGCGCCGGGCCACCTGGTCGGAGAGCCGAAGCAGCACCCCTTCCAGCGTGGCCGGATCGCGGCAGTCGTGCGGCAAGGTGACCTCGTGCCCCATGGACTTGGCCGGGACGCCCTGATAATACGGCACCAGCGGGGTGCGATCCTCCCCGCGAGCCGCGGCGCGCAGCTGGGGCCCCAGCACGCCGAAGACGTCCGCCAGCAACCCGGCCGGAGCGCGCGCCAGGTCCCCCACGGAGACGATGCCCAGCTCCTTCAGGCGCCCTTCCAGCTTCTCCCCTACTCCCCACAGCTCCCGCACCGGCCTGGGCGCGAAGGCGTCCCGGAACCCTTCCTGGCTCAAGGCCACCACCCGGCCCGGCTTGGCGAGCCCGGCCGCCATCTTGGCGATCAGCTTGTTGGGGCCCACTCCCACCGAAGCGCCCAGGGAGAACCGCGCGCGCACCTCGGCCTGGACCTCCAGCGCCACGTCGCGCGCGCGCTCCAGGGTCTCCACCCCCACCCCCCGCAATCCCAGGAACGCCTCGTCCACGCTGAAAGGCTCCACCAGCGGCGTCCAGCGGGTGTAGAGGTCGAGCAGGGCGAGCGAGACCGAGACGTATTTCTCGGGATTGCCCTCGACGTAGCGGGCGTGCGGGCAGAGCCGCCGCGCCTGGGGAAGCGGCATGCCGGCGCGCAGGCCGTAGGCGCGCGCCTCGTAGGAGGCGGCCGTCACCACCCCGCGTCGCTCGGGATCGCCGCACACCACCAGCGGCACCCCGCGCAGCGCCGGGTGATGCGCCTGCTCCACCGAGGCGAAGAAGGCGTCCATGTCCACCAGCAGGAACATAGGCCGAACGCTCCGCGCCGCCGGGGCCGTCGCGGGGCTCGATTTCAGCGCCCCGCCGCTCCCACCCAGGCCCGGTTCAGGGTCCAGCGCGGACCGCGCGGGTCGTGGCACAGCTCGAAGCTGTCGCCTCCCGCGCACTCCACCGAGAAGTGGTGCAGCAGGCTGCTCCCCTCGCGCTGGTGCCAGCGCCCGGAGACCTTGACCACCCGGTAGACCGTGCCGCGCCAGCGGAAGCGCAGGGGCTCGACCCCCGAGGCGGTGCAGATGGAGAGGACGTCGATCGCGTCGTTGAGGGTCTCGAACATGGGCCCGACCGGCACCAGGGACAGTCTACTGCACGAATGTGCAGTAGACAACCACAAAAAAACCGCCGCCGGAGCCGATGGGCTCACCCGCCGCAGGCCCCGGAGAGCACCAGCCCGATCAGCATGCCCGCCAGGATGATGGCCCCCCAGCGCAGCGCCCAGCGCAGCGCGGGCGAGGAGTGGAAAGC
>JBBIHL010000147.1:0-7514 GCA_037447075.1 Candidatus Eiseniibacteriota bacterium
AAGAGCGCCAAGCGGCTGGTCGAGCGCGAGAAGCCCGAGGTGTGGGACATCCTGGGGGAGATCATCGAGAACCATCCCGTGCTCTTGAATCGCGCGCCGACCTTGCACCGCCTGGGCATCCAGGGCTTCGAGCCGGTGCTGGTCGAGGGCAAGGCCATTCGCATCCACCCGCTGGTCTGTCAGGCGTTCAATGCCGACTTCGACGGCGACCAGATGGCCGTGCACGTGCCGCTGTCTTTCGAGGCGCAGATCGAGACCTCGCTGCTCATGCTGTCCACCCACAACATCCTGTCGCCGGCGCACGGGCGGCCGCTGGCCACGCCGAACCAGGACATCGTGCTGGGTTGCCACTACCTCACCAAGCCGCGCGCAGGGGTCACCAACCCACGCGCGGCCGAGGCGGGCCTGGGCCCCGAGGATCCGCGTCGCTACCGCGCCTTCTACAGCCCCGCCGAGGTGCGGGCCGCCTACGACAACGGCGAGATCCCGCTGCACGGAAGCATCGCCCTGCGCTCCGACTCCGTGGCACTGGCCAAGCCGGGCGGCGGAGCGGCCAAGCCCTACCTCGTCACGACCCCGGGGCGCGTGCTGTTCAATGAAGTGCTGCCGCAGGAACTCGGCTTCTACAACGAGACGATGGACAAGAAGAGCCTCGAGAAGCTGGTCGGGGATTGCTACGCCAAGCTGGGGGCGGAGAAGACCGCCGACCTGCTCGACGAGCTCAAGAACCTGGGGTTCCGCTATGCCACCCAGGCGGGATTCACGGTGAGCGTGGACGACGTGCGCATCCCGGGAGAGAAGGGCGAGATCATCGCCCGCGCGCAGAACGACGTCGAGAAGATCAACGCTCAGTACCGCAGTGGCGTCATCACCGAGGGCGAGCGCTACAACAAGGTCATCGACACGTGGACCCACGCCACCACCGACGTGGAGGAGATCACGTTCGACGGGCTCTCGCAGGACCGCAGCGGCTTCAACCCCATCTTCATGATGGCGGACTCGGGCTCGCGCGGAAACCGCGAACAGATCCGCCAGCTCGCCGGCATGCGCGGGCTCATGGCCAAGCCCCAGAAGAAGGTGACCGGCGGCATCGGCGAGATCATCGAATCGCCGGTGATCCACAACTTCAAGGAAGGGCTCACGGTACTCGAGTACTTCATCTCCACCCATGGCGCCCGCAAGGGGCTCGCCGACACGGCGCTGAAGACCGCCGACGCCGGGTACTTGACGCGCCGATTGGTGGACGTCGCCCAGGACATCATCATCAACGAGACGGACTGCGGCACCATCCGGGGCGTCTCGGTGGGGGCGCTCAAGGACGGAGAGGACATCATCGAGCCGCTGGCCGACCGCGTGCTCGGGCGGGTGGCGGTCGAAGACGTGATCCACCCCATCTCCAACGAGCTGATCGTGGAGGCGGGCATCGTGATCGACGAGGAGATCGCGGCCCGCATCGACGAGGCCAGCAAGTCCGGGCTCGACAAGATCCGCATCCGCTCGGTCCTTACCTGCGACTCGCGCCGCGGCGTCTGTGCCAAGTGCTATGGCCGCAATCTGGCCACGGGACGCCTGGTGGACCTGGGGGAGGCGGTGGGCGTGATCGCGGCACAGTCCATCGGCGAGCCGGGAACCCAGCTGACCCTGCGCACCTTCCACATCGGCGGCACCGCGAGCCGCATCGTGGAGCAGTCGCGCATCAAGGCCAAGTCGGCCGGGACCTTGCGCTTCGCGAACCTGGACACGGTGGACTACCGGGGTGGCAAGCTCGTGTGCGTCGGGCACCAGGGCGAGATCGAGCTGGTTGACGAGAACGGCCGCGTCCGTCAGCGCTACAACGTGCCGTACGGCGCCCACCTCGTGGTGCGCGACGGGCAGGCGGTGGACGCCGAACAGGACCTGTTCGAGTGGGACACCTACAACAAGCCGATCGTCACCAAGTACAGCGGCCAGGTGCGTTTCGTGGACATCAAGGATCGCGTTACCGTGCGGGACGAGGTGGACGAGAACTCCGGCATGAAGCTCCTGGTGATCATGGAGGACCGCAACAAGGAGCTCCAGCCGGCGATCGACATCATCGAGCCGGCCACGGGACGCAAGCTGGACCACTACCCGCTTCCGACCGGCGCGCGCCTCGAGGTGCGCGAGGGCCAGCACGTGGTCGCCGGGGATCCGCTCGTGAAGATCCGCCGCGAGGTCTCGAAGACGCGCGACATCACGGGCGGCCTGCCCCGCGTGGCCGAGCTGTTCGAGGCGCGGAGGCCCAAGGATGCCGCCGTGGTCGGCGAGATCGACGGACGGGTGGAGTTCGGGGGCGTCTCGCGCGGCATGCGCAAGCTCGTCGTGCGCGGCGACTCCGGCGAGACGCGCGAATACCAGATCCCCCAGGGCAAGCACCTGCACGTCCAGGAGGACAGCCTGGTGGCGGCGGGCGACCGGCTCACCGAAGGCCCCATCAATCCGCACGACATCCTGCGCATCAAGGGGATCGAGGAGGTGCAGGAGTACCTGGTCAACGAGATCCAGGAGGTCTACCGCCTGCAGGGCGTGCGCATCGACGACAAGCACATCGAGGTCATCGTGCGCCAGATGCTGCAGAAGGTGCGCATCGAGGATCCCGGCGACACGACCTTCCTGGAGGGGGAACAGGTGGACCGCATGGCGGTCCTCGAGGAGAACGAACGGGCGCGCCAGGAGGGCCAGCAGCCGGCCACCTTCCAGCCCCTGCTGCTGGGCATCACCAAGGCGTCGCTATCCACCGAGAGCTTCATCTCGGCGGCGTCGTTCCAGGAGACCACCCGGGTGCTCACCGAGGCGGCCATCCAGGGCAAGGTGGACTACCTGCGGGGCCTCAAGGAGAACGTCATCATCGGCCATCTGATCCCGGCCGGCACGGGCATGCCGCGCTACCGTAAGTTGCGTCTCGAAGCGGAGAAGGCCCAGCCGTTGGAGGAGGCCGAGGGCATCAAAACGGCTTGACAGGGTGCGCAGCGGCGGGTAGAGTTCGGGGTCTGCGCGGCGCCGGAGGCGGTTGTCCCACGGATGCCCCGGCCCGTCTGACCGCGCACGCTCGACTCGACTTGGAACGGGGTTTCGGCCGGAGGTATCGGGTGCCGACTTTGAATCAATTGGTCCGTCTGGGCCGGCGGAGGGTGGTGCACAAGACGAGCGCCCCGGCGCTGCGGGGCAGCCCCCAGAAGCGTGGGGTGTGCACGCGCGTCTACACGACCACCCCCAAGAAGCCGAACTCTGCGCTGCGCAAGGTGGCGCGCGTGCGCCTCACCAACGGGATCGAGGTCACCAGCTACATCCCGGGCGAGGGGCACAACCTGCAGGAGCACTCCATCGTGCTCATCCGCGGGGGGCGCGTGAAGGACCTGCCCGGGGTGCGCTACCACATCGTCCGGGGCACCCTGGACGCCAGCGGGGTGGCGGGCCGCAAGCAGGGCCGATCCAAGTACGGCACCAAGTCCACGTGACGCGCTCGGCCGTCGGGCCGAGCGAAATCCAGGAAGCGGCGGCCCGCAGGACCGCCGCGCGCTGAAAGGCAGGCATGCCGCGCAAGGGCAACGTCGTCCGTCGGGAGCTGCCGACGGACTACAAGTACGACAGCGTGCTGGTCACGCGCTTCGTCAACGCGCTGATGGAGCGCGGCAAGAGGAGCGTGGCCGAACGCATGCTCTATCGGGCGCTCGACGCCGCGGAGCGCAGGGGCGGCCAGGACGCGATGAGCCTGCTCAAGCAGGCGATGAACAACGTCAAGCCGGTACTGGAGGTCAAGTCCAGGCGGGTCGGCGGCGCCAACTATCAGGTGCCCGTCGAGGTGCGCCCCGAGCGGCGCACGGCGCTCGCGATCCGCTGGCTGATCACCTACGCGGCCCAGCGTACCGACCACTCGATGACCGAGAAGCTGGCCGCCGAGATCCTGGCTGCCGCCAAGAACGAGGGCGGGGCCGTGAAGAAACGCGAGGACACGCACAAGATGGCGGAGGCCAACAAGGCCTTCGCGCACTACCGCTGGTAGCCCGTCCGACGCCAAGGCCGGCCTGAGCCGGCCTGGGCCATCGGGGCTTCACGCGTCGGGCGATCATCCGAGGAGCGTCATCACCTTACTTTCGGATCGAAAGGGAGGTGGTGGTATCGAGTTCGAACCCTAGTCTTTGGATTGAAGGTCACCTCCAATGCCCCGGCAAGTCGCGCTCAACCGGTATCGCAATATCGGCATCATGGCCCACATTGATGCCGGTAAGACGACGCTGACCGAGCGCATTCTCTTCTATACCGGCCGCATCCATCGGGTGGGCGAGGTCCACGAGGGCGCCGCCACCATGGATTGGATGGAGCAGGAGCGCGAGCGGGGCATCACCATCACGTCGGCGGCCACGACCTGCTCCTGGCGCGAGCACCGCATCAACATCATCGACACCCCCGGTCACGTCGATTTCACCGTCGAGGTAGAGCGCAGCCTGCGCGTCCTGGACGGGGCCATCGCCGTGTTCTGCGCGGTCGGGGGCGTGGAGCCCCAGTCGGAGACCGTCTGGCGGCAGGCCGACAAGTACCACGTCCCGCGCATCGCCTTCGTCAACAAGATGGACCGGGTGGGGGCGGACTTCGACAACGTGATCGCCATGATGACCCAGCGGCTGGGCGCCAGGCCCGTGGGGCTCCAGCTGCCCATGGTGCTGGCGGAGGACTTCCAGGGGGTCATCGACCTGGTGCAGATGAAGGCCGTCAGCTACCACGAGGAGAGCCAGGGCACGACCTTCGACGAGGGCGACATCCCCCGCGACCTGCTCGGCGCCGCGCTGCAGGCTCGCCACCGCATGCTCGAGGCCGTCGCCGAGCTCGACGAGAAGCTCCTCGACGACTACCTGCACGACCGGCCCTGCCAGGTCGAGGACCTGGTGCGGGCCATCCGTCGCGGCACCCTGCAGGGGAAGATCCACCCGGTGCTGTGCGGCTCCGCCTTCAAGAACAAGGGCGTCCAGCGCCTGCTCGATGCGGTCGTGGACTACCTGCCGTCGCCGGTGGACAAGCCTCCCGTCAGGGGCCAGGACCCCCAGACCTTCCAGCGCGTCGAGCGCAAGCCTGCCGACGACGAGCCCTTCTCGGCACTGGCCTTCAAGATCATGACCGATCCCTACACCGGCAAGCTCACCTACTTCCGCGTCTATTCCGGCCGGATCGCGACCGGCGCCTCGGTCTACAACCCGGCGACCGGGCGCAGCGAGCGCATCGGGCGGCTGGTGCAGATGCACGCCAACAAGCGCGAGGAGATCAGCGAGGTCCACACCGGGGACATCGCGGCGGGCCTCGGGTTCAAGCGGGTGTCCACCGGGCACACGCTGTGCGACCCGGACCACCGCGTCACGCTCGAGCCCATGCATTTCCCGGAGCCGGTGGTCTCGGTGGCCATCGAGCCCAAGTCCAAGGCGGACGAGGAGCGGTTGGCCAACGCCCTCGACCGGCTGGCCGAGGAAGACCCGACCTTCCAGGTGCGGGCGGACGAGGAGACGGCGCAGACCCTGATCTCCGGGATGGGGGAGCTGCACCTCGAGATCCTGGTGGACCGCATGAAGCGGGAGTTCTCGGTGCAGGCCAACGTGGGCAAGCCCCAGGTCGCCTACCGGGAGACCATCACGCAGCGCGCCGAGGCGCGCGGCCGCTTCGTGCGCCAGACCGGTGGCAGGGGGATGTACGGGGACGTGACGCTGGTGGTCGAGCCCCTGGAGCCGGGCAGGGGCTTCGAGTTCGAGAACGAGATCGTGGGCGGCGTGGTGCCCAGGGAGTTCATCCCCTCGGTCGAGAAGGGCGTCGAGGAGGCCATGGAGAACGGCGTGGTGGCGGGCTACCCGGTCGTGGACGTGCTGGTATCGTTGATCGACGGCTCCTACCACGAGGTGGACTCGTCGGAGATGGCCTTCAAGATCGCGGGCTCGATGGCCTTCAAGGAGGCCATGCAGCGGGGCAAGCCGCGGCTGCTCGAGCCCGTGATGGACGTGGAGGTCGTGGTGCCCGACGAGTACCTGGGCGACGTGATCGGCGACCTCACCGCCCGCCGGGGCCGGATCGGCGGCATGTTCAGCCGCGCCCAGGCGCGGGTGGTGGCGGCTTCGGTGCCGCTGGCGGAGATGTTCGGCTACGCCACGCGCCTGCGCTCCCTCACGCAGGGGCGCGCCGTCTATTCCATGCAGTTCTCCCGCTACGAGACGCTGCCGCAAGGCATCGCGGAGGAGATCGTCGCGAAGGTCAAGGGCTGAGGTCCCGCGGATCCGGCGCGCGGGCGCCGGCACGGACCACCGGGATCAACAGGGAGGCCGGTTCGTCATGGCGAAGCAGAAGTATGAGCGCACGAAGCCGCACGTGAACGTGGGGACGATCGGGCACGTGGACCATGGGAAGACGACGCTGACGGCGGCGATCACGATGGTGCTGGCGCAGGCGAACCCGAAGGTGGCGGTGCGGACGTTCGACTCGATCGACAATGCGCCGGAGGAGAAGGCGCGGGGGATCACGATTGCGACGGCGCACGTGGAGTATGAGACGGACAAGCGGCACTATGCGCACGTGGACTGTCCGGGGCACGCGGACTATGTGAAGAACATGATCACGGGTGCGGCGCAGATGGACGGGGCGATTCTGGTGGTGTCGGCGGCGGACGGGCCGATGCCGCAGACGCGGGAGCACATCCTGCTGGCGCGGCAGGTGGGGGTGCCGTACATCGTGGTGTTCATGAACAAGTGTGACATGGTGGACGATCCGGAGCTGTTGGACCTGGTGGAGCTGGAGGTGCGGGAGCTGTTGAAGAAGTATGAGTTTCCGGGGGACGAGATCCCGGTGATTCGGGGTTCGGCGCTGAAGGCGATGGAGGGGCAGGGGAAGGACGCCGAGGCGAACCGGTGCATTTTGGAGCTGATGAAGGCGGTGGACGACTACATACCGACGCCGCAGCGGGACGTGGAGAAGCCGTTGTTGATGGCGGTGGAGGACGTGTTTTCGATCTCGGGGCGGGGGACGGTGGGGACGGGGCGAGTGGAGCGGGGGAAGGTGAAGGTGGGGGACAAGGTGCAGATCGTGGGGTTGCGGGAGACGCGGGACACGGTGGTGACCGGGGTGGAGATGTTCCGCAAGAGCATGGACGAGGCGATAGCGGGGGACAACATTGGGTTGTTGCTGCGGGGGATCGAGAAGGACGATTTGGAGCGGGGGATGTGCATCGTGGCGCCGAACTCGATCACGCCGCACACCAAGTTTCGGGGGTCGGTGTATGTGCTGACCAAGGAGGAAGGGGGTCGGCACACGCCGTTTTTCAACGGGTATCGGCCGCAGTTCTATTTCCGGACCACGGACGTGACGGGGGTGGCGCACCTGCCGACGGGGCGGGAGATGGTGATGCCGGGGGACAACGTGGACATGGAGGTGGAGCTGATCACCCCGATCGCGATGGAGAAGGAGCTGCGCTTCGCCATCCGCGAGGGCGGCCGCACCGTCGGCGCCGGCGTCGTCACGGAGGTCAC
>JBBIHL010000148.1:0-7489 GCA_037447075.1 Candidatus Eiseniibacteriota bacterium
AGCAGCTTCAACCCCGAAAACAGCGCCAGCAGCACGATGCCGGGCGTGCGCCCGGCATCGTGGCGGCGCTGGTGATCCTGGGGGCGGTGGCGCTCATCACCGCCGCGCGCGAGCGGCCGGTGCCGTGAGGTGCGTGCGGGCGAGGCGCTTGTCGGGAGGCGGGTTGCCTTGACACCTCTGCGCACCGCCATTAGTGTTCCCGCTCCTATTCGACGTGTGCGGAAGTAGCTCAGCCCGGTAGAGCTCCACCTTGCCAAGGTGGCTGTCGCGGGTTCAAATCCCGTCTTCCGCTCCATCGCCGGGGTCGGTCGCGGGACCGACCCCGCCGCATCGGCGAGGGCCCGTGAACCCCTCCAACCGCCCCCCGGCCGGCGACCCGCGCCTGCCGTCCGTTTCCCGCGCGGTCTCCGAGCTCATCGCCGCCCTGGGCCTCGATCCGCGCGCCGAGCCGGAGCTGCTCCGCACGCCCGAGCGCGTGGCACGCCTCTTCCTGGAGGCGTTCCGGGGCCTGGAAGCGGGCGCCGAGCCCGAGCTGGCGACCTTCGAGGCGCCGGCCGGGGCCGGCGACCTGGTGGTGGTGCGCGACCTGCCCTTCCACTCGCTCTGCATCCACCACCTGGTTCCTTTCTTCGGCCGCGCGCACGTCGCCTACCGGCCGGGCTCCCGCATGCTGGGCATCAGCGCGCCCGCCCGCCTGCTCGACTACTACGCCCATCGCCCGCAGCTCCAGGAGCGCCTCGGGCGCCAGCTGGCCGAGCATCTGGAGCGGGCGGCCGGGGCGCGCGGCGTGGCGGTGGCGCTCGAAGCGCGGCACCTGTGCATGGAGATGCGCGGCGTGCGGGCGCGGGGCCTGGTGCAGACCTGGACCGCGCGGGGCGAGCTGGCCGAGCCCGGGCGCGGGGAGGCCCTGCGCGCGCAGCTGCTGCGCGGCGCGTAGGGAGCCGGCCGCCGCCGGGCATTGCGTCCCGAGTCCTTTCCGCGCCATGACCCGAGTGCTGGTGGTGGGTGGCGGCCCGGCGGGGATCGCCACCGCCCTGTGGTGCCGGACGCTCGGGCTCGAGGCTCGAGTGCTGGAGTCGGCCGAGCGCCCGGGCGGACAGCTGCAGCGCATCTACTCCATGGTGGGGAACTACCCGGGCTTGCGCGGCACCGGCGCCGAGCTGGCCGCGGCCCTGGAAGCACAGGCACGGGCCGCGGAGCTGGACCTGCGCTGCGGCGTGGCCGCGGCGGGGCTCGACCCGGAGCGGGGCGAGGTGGCGCTTGAGGGCGGCGGGCACGAGCGGGGGGACTGCCTCGTGCTCGCTACCGGCACCCGCCCCCGCGAGCTGGGCGTCCCGGGTGAGGCCGGGCTGCTCGGCCGGGGCGTCTCCGGCTCGGCCACCCGCGACCGCGCGCGCTTCGCGGGCCGGCCGGTGGTGGTGGTGGGCGGCGGCGACGCCGCCTTCGAGAACGCGCTGCTGCTGGCGGAGGTGGGCTGCCCGGTGACGCTGGTGGTGCGGGGGGTGGCGCCGCGGGCTCGCGCGGAGTTCCGCCGCCGCGTGGAGGACTCGAAGCGCATCGAGCTGCTGCCGGGCACGCGGGTCGAGGCCATCCTGGGCACGGATCGCGTCGAGGCCGTGCGGCTCGCGGGGCCGGCGGGCGCTTTCGAGCGCCCGGCGGCCGGCGTGGTCGTGAAGATCGGCGTCGCTCCCAACACCGAGTGGTGCCGCGGCGCGATCGCGCTTGACCAGGAGGGCTACCCGCGCCTGGGCCCCGGCCTGCGCGCCTCACACCCCCGCGTGCGGGTGGCGGGGGATCTCACGCATCCGGCGCTGCCCAGCCTGGCGCACGCCGTGGGCAGCGGGGCGCAGGCGGCCGCCGAGATCCTCAAGACGATGGTGGCCTGAGGGGGCAGGACCGGCCCGCCCCGAATCCGCGGGCGCCCGCGGGGTGCCGCCGTCCACGGCAATGCCTGCAGCCTGCTTCGTCATGTCAGGCTGACAGAGGGACCCGGTCCAGGCGCTGGGCGGGATTGGCCCGGCGCGTGTGCCCCCGCCCCTAAGTGGAATCCGGCGCTTGAGTTTCGCGCCGGGCGCACTCGTCCCCCGCTTGGCGCGAAGCATGCAGTCTCGCACTGCCGGACGGCCCCCCGGCGGCCGCAGCGGCTTGCCCCGACGCGCCAGCGCCCATCCCAGCGGACCCTCCCGGCGCGACCCCGCACTCCCCGACGTTCCCCGGCGGCACCTCGGGCCCCGGCCCCGAGGGATGCGGAAGCGGATCGGTTCCACCGGCGAGGGCGGACGACATGGCTCGCGCAGCCCGCAAGGGGTTCCGGGTTTCCAACTGGAAGCCCCGGGTCCAGTACCAGGCCGAGCTCGACCCCAGCTTCCCCGCGGCGGTGGCGGCGCTGCCGGGCGCCGGGAAGCTGCTGGCCTGCATCCAGTGCGGCACCTGCACCGGAGCCTGCCCGATGAGCCCCTACATGGACTACTCGCCCCGGCGGATCATCGGCATGACCCGGGCCGGCTTCCGCCGGGAGGTGCTGGGGAGCTTCACCATCTGGCTGTGCTCCTCGTGCTACGCCTGCACCGTGACCTGCCCCAAGACCATTCCGATCACCGACGTGATGTACGCGCTCAAGCGCCAGGCGATCCGCGAGCGCGTCTACCCGCGGCGCTTCGCCATCCCGGCCCTGGCCCGCGAGCTGTTCCGCACGGTCTGGAAGCGGGGCCGCAACAGCGAGGGCCGCCTGCTGCTGCGCCTCTACCTGGGCACCAGCCCCCTCATGCTGCTGCGCCGCGCCGGCCTCGGGCTGCGGCTGTGGCGGCGGGGGCGCCTGGGCCTGGGCGCGGAGTCGGTGCGGCGCCGCGACGAGGTGCAGCGCATCCTGCCGGTGGCCGCTCCCCGCCGGGCGGGAGGGACGGCGGCATGAGGTACCTCTACTACCCGGGCTGCTCGCTCAAGTGCAGCGGGAAGGGCTACGAGGAGTCGCTGATCCCGTCCTTCCAGGCCCTGGACGTCCAGCTCGACGAGCTGCCGGACTGGAACTGCTGCGGGGCCACCGCCTACATGTCGGTGGACCAGGACGCGGCCCTCTCGCTCGCGCTGCGCAACCTGGCGCTCGCCCAGCGCCACGGCGAGGCCGGCGACCACCCGGTGGACCTGATCGCGCCGTGCGCGGGCTGCTACCTGGCGCTGCACAAGGCGCAGCACTTCGTGGCCGAGCACGCGGAGGCGGCGGCTCCCGCGCTCGAACGCCTGGCCCGCGCGGGCCTGGGCACCGGGGCGACCGTGCGGGTGCGCCACCCGCTCGACGTGCTGGTGGAGGATGTGGGGCTGGCGCGCGTCCACGCCCGCGTGACGCAGCCGCTGGGCGGGATGCGGGTGGCCTGCTACTACGGCTGCCAGCTCGTGCGGCCCTATGCCGTGTTCGACGACCCGGATCGCCCCTCCACCATGGACCGGCTGATGGCCGCCCTGGGCGCCGACCCCGTGGAATGGCCGCTGCGGACCCGCTGCTGCGGCGGCACGCTCACCGGGACGATCCCCCAGGTCGGCGTGCGGCTCTCCGAGCTGCTGCTGCAGGAGGCCGCGCGCCGCGGCGCGGCGGCGGTGGCCACTGCCTGCCCGCTCTGCCAGTTCAACCTGGACTGCAACCCGCGGCACGCCGCGGACGGTGGCGGGCACCGCCCGCTTCCCGTGCTCTACTTCACGCAGCTGCTCGGCCTGGCCTTCGGCATCCCGCGGCGCCGGCTGGGGCTCGAGCGCCTGCTGGTGCCGCTGCGGTCTGCGGCGGCCGTGGCGGCGGGTGGCCCTCATGATTGAGCCCAACCGCGTCCCGGGCGCCGGCGAGCGCGATGGCGGGCCGCGCATCGGCGTCTACGTCTGCCACTGCGGGCTGAACATCGCCGGCAAGGTGGACGTCCCGGCCGTGGTGGAGTTCGCCGCCCGGCTGCCCTTCGTCGCGGTGGCGCGCGAGTACAAGTTCATGTGCGCCGACCCGGGCCAGAAGCTGATCGTCGACGACCTGCGCGAGGGTCGGATCAACCGGGTGGTGGTGGCCTCGTGCTCGCCGCTCATGCACGAGCTGACTTTCCGCCGGGCCACGGCGCTGGGCGGCGTGAACCCGTTCCTCTTCCAGATGGCGAACATCCGGGAGCACGTGAGCTGGGTGACCGCCGAGGTCCCCGACGCCACCGAGAAGGCCAAGGCGCTGATCGCGGGGGCCGTCCGGCGGGTGGCGCTCCACCTGCCGCTGGAGCAGAAGCGCGTCGCCGTGCACCCCGACACCCTGGTGGTGGGCGGCGGGATCGCCGGCATCCACGCCGCCCTCATCCTGGCGGACTCCGGGCACAAGGTCTACCTGGTGGAGCGCGAGCCCACCCTCGGCGGCCACATGGCCCAGTTCGACAAGACCTTCCCCACGCTCGACTGCGCCGCCTGCATCCTCACGCCCAAGATGACCCAGGTCCGCACCCACCCCAACATCGAGCTGCTCAGCTACTCGGAGGTGGAGAAGGTGGACGGCTACGTGGGGAACTTCACGGTCACGGTCCGGCGCAAGGCGCGCTTCGTGCGCGAGGACCTCTGCACCGGCTGCGGCGAGTGCGTGGCCGTGTGTCCCATCACCCTCGCCTCGGAGTTCGACGAGGGCCTGGGGGTCCGCAAGGCCATCTACCGTCCGTTCCCCCAGGCGGTGCCGGGCACCTACACCATCTCGCGGCGCGGCGTCCCGCCCTGCCAGGCCGCCTGCTCCATCCACCAGAACGCGCAGGGCTACGTGGCCCTGGTGGCGCAGGGGAAGTTCCGCGAGGCGCTCCGGGTCATCCTGCGCGACAACCCGCTGCCGTCCATCTGCGGGCGCATCTGCACCCATCCCTGCACCGGGGCCTGCACCCGCGCGCTGGTGGACGAGCCGGTGAACATCCCGGCCATCAAGCGGCTGGTGGCCGAGATGGCCGGCGACTTCCGCCTGCCCGCCCCCGAGCGGGAGCGCCCGCAGCGCGTCGCGATCGTGGGGGCCGGGCCGGCCGGCCTGATGTGCGCCTACGAGCTGCGCCAGAAGGGCTACCGCACGGTCGTCTTCGACGCCCTGCCGGTGGCCGGCGGCATGATGGCGGTGGGGATCCCGGCCTTCCGCATGCCGCGCGACGTGCTGCGCACCGACGTCGGGCGCTTGAAGCAGATCGGCGTCGAGCTCCGCCTCAACACGCCGATCGGCCGCGACCTCACGCTGGAGCAGCTGCGGCGGGACCACGACGCGGTGTTCGTGGCCGTGGGGGCGCACGTGGAGCGCCGGCTGAACATCCCGGGGGAGAACCTCCCCGGCGTCCACGGGGGCATCGAGTTCCTGCGCCGGGTGAACCTGGAGGGCCCGTTCTCGCTGGGCGCGCGGGTTCTGGTGATCGGCGGGGGCAACTCGGCCCTGGACGCGGCACGGACCGCGCTGCGCTGCGGCGCGACGGACGTGCGGGTGGTCTACCGGCGCACGCGCGCCGAGATGCCGGCCGACCCGCGCGAGGTGGAGGCCGCCGAGGCGGAGGGCGTGCAGCTCCAGTTCCTGGCGGCGCCCCGCGCCGTGCTGGGGAACGGGCGGGTGAGCGCGCTCGAGTGCGTGCGCATGAAGCTGGGTCCGCCCGACCGCAGCGGCCGTCCGGCCCCGGAGCCGATCGCCGGCTCCGAGTTCCGCCTGCCCTGCGACACGGTCGTCGCCACCATCGGGCAGATCCCCGACCTGGAGCCGCTGGGCGGCGACGGGCTGGTGCGCACGCGCTGGGACACCCTGGCGGTGGATCCCCTCACGCTGGAGACCGGCGTGCCGGGGGTGTTCGCGGGGGGGGACTGCGTGACCGGGCCCGACGTGGTGGTCAACGCCCTCTCGGCCGGGCGCAAGGCGGCGGTCTCGATCCACCGCTACCTGTGCGGCGAGGACCTGCGCCACGGGCGCGAGCTGGAAGGCTCGTACCGCACCGAGTACGCGATCGACACCCAGGGCGTTCCGGTGCGCCGGCAGCTCCGCATGCCCAGCCTGCCCCCCGAGCGGCGCCGCAGCACCTTCGACGAGGTGCACACCGGCTACACCCCGGAGATGGGGATGGAGGAGGCCAGGCGCTGCCTGGACTGCGGCATCTGCTGCGAGTGCCACCAGTGCGCCGACGTCTGCCAGGCGGGGGCGATCGACTACTCCATGAAGGACGAGCGGCGCGAGCTGCGGGTGGGGGCCATCGTGCTCGCCACCGGCTTCCGCGCCTTCGACGCCCGGCGGATCGCCCGCTACGGCTACGGCATCTACCCCGAGGTCTACACCGCCCTGCAGGTCGAGCGCATGGTGAACGCCTCCGGGCCCACGGGAGGCGAGGTTCGCATGCGCGACGGCGGCAAGCCCGAGGCGGTCGGGATCATCCACTGCGTGGGCAGCCGCGACGAGAACACCAACCGCTACTGCTCGCGGGTCTGCTGCATGTATTCCCTCAAGCTCGCACACCTGATCCGCGAGCGTAGCGGCGCGCAGGTCTACAGCTTCTACATTGACATGCGCACGCCCGGCAAGGGTTACGAGGAGTTCTACGACAAGCTCCTCGCCGAGGGCGTCCACTTCATCCGGGGGCGCGTGGCCGAGGTGAGCGACTGGGCCCTGGACCCCGCCGAGCAGGGCAAGCTGGTGATCCGCGCCGAGGACACGCTGCTCGGGGTGGTGCGCCGCGTCCCGGTGGACATGGTGGTGCTGGCGGTGGGCCTCGAGGCCCAGGCGGACGCCGACGAGGTGCGCCGCCGGTTCAACGTGAGCTGCGGCAAGGAAGGGTGGTTCCAGGAGCGGCACCCCAAGCTGGCGCCCGTCTCCACCTTCACCGACGGCGTGTTCCTGGCCGGGGCCTGCCAGGGCCCCAAGGACATCCCCGACAGCGTGGCCCAGGCCGGGGCCGCGGCGGCCGAGGCCTTGGCGCTCGTGGACCGGGGTTTCGTGGAGCTGGAGCCCAACAGCGCGTTCGTGGTCGAGGAGCGCTGCTCGGGCTGCAAGACCTGCGTGCCGCTCTGCCCGTTCAGCGCCCTGGGCTTCGACGCCGTGAAGGGCAAGGTCTGGCTCAACGAGGCGCTGTGCAAGGGGTGCGGCACCTGCGTGGCCGCCTGCCCGTCGGGCGCGCTCCAGCAGCACCTGTTCACCGACGAGCAGATCTACGAGGAGATCGAGGGGGTGCTGAGCCATGCCTGAGACGCTCCCGGCCCGCGACGACCGGCCCGCGCCGCGCATCGTGGCGTTCTTCTGCAACTGGTGCACCTACACCGCCGCCGACCTGGCGGGCACCGGGCGGCTGGTCCACGCGCCCAATGCCCGCGTGGTGCGGGTGATGTGCTCGGGACGCATGGACCCGCAGTTCGTCATGGCCGCGCTGCGCGGCGGAGCCGACGGCGTCCTGATCGGCGGCTGCCACCCCGGCGACTGCCACTACCAGGAGGGCAACTACAAGGCCCTCCGCCGCGTGACCCTGCTCAAGCGGGTGCTGGCGGCGCT